>JBEKKY010000469.1:0-2855 GCA_050010475.1 Acidobacteriota bacterium
AGCAGGAGCGCTCCCTCGAGCAGTGGAAGCCAGCCCCAGCCCTCCACCTCGACCTGGGTTCTGAGCCGCTGCGCCATCGCCCGCAGCTGAGTGTGCTTTTCGATATACCACCGGATCCAGGCCACCATCAGCAAGATCCAGAGGATCTGAATTGAAAGGAAAATCGTAATCGGGTGGTAGAGCCAACCTGTCTTGAGGTAGATCTTTTTGATCACGGTTTTGCCTGCCAGCCGAGCAATCAGCTCTTGGCGGTTTGCTGACCGCTGACAGCTGATAGCTGACGGCTGATTGCTGAATCACGCCTGCTCGGCTTCCTAATGGAGAAGATCAATAAGCTCCTTCCCAAATTCCCGCACCCGCCATCGGCGCATCCCGGCCAGACTTCCCAGTTCTCCAAGATCGGCGGGAGGGGCCACCGCCAGATTTTCCAGCACATTTGCCGGGAAAACAACTCCCACGTGCAGGTTCAATTCCCGGGCTTTTTCCTGCCGCCAGCGCTTCAGGGCTTCCAGGCGGAACTTGACCGCACGGCTCGGCGGTTTCCAGTTGTTACGCGCGGGTGTTTCGAGAGGAGTTGGATCCTGATGCCGGGCTTCGTTAATAGTTTTCAAGATATCCGCCGTGAATTTTCGGGCAACTCGATAGGAAATCCCCGGCCGGTTGAACATTTCCCCGGCAGAAGCGGGCGGGCGGCGTACAAGATCGATCAGGACTGAATTGTTCAACACTTTGAAAGGCGGGACATCGAGCTTGCGGGCGATCTTGTCTCTGACCAGGTACAGAGCCCTCAGGATTCCCTGGTCCTGAAGCGGCAAATCGCGGCTTCCTTTGATACGGCGGTATCCCTCCGTGTCGAACTCTTTTTCGGGCCGTTCGGTAACTGCCGCAGTTTCAAACTCCTCAAGCGCCCATTCGAGCCGGCCCTTTTCCCGCAACTGCTTTTCCAACTCATCCCTCAAACGGAGCAGATGATGGGTATCCATTGCGGCATATTCGAGCTGTTCGCGTGCCAGCGGCCTGTGGGACCAGTCGTCCCTCTGCCTGTGCTTCGAATGATAAACACCGAGCAGCTGCTCCATCAGAACGCCCAGGCCGAGAAACTCGTAGCCCAGCAATTGGGCTGCGATATGGGTGTCGAAGATGTTTGCAAATGCAAACCCGTAGCCACGGCGCAGACAGAAAACGTCGTAGCCGGCGGCATGAAAAACCTTTTCCACCGAGGGATTGGCCATAATCGAAGCCAGTTCTGCCACATGCGGAATCGCCAGAGGATCCAGAATAAAAGTGTCGCTGTCCGTGGAAATCTGGATGAGGCAGACTTTCTCAAAATAATGGTACAGGCTGTCGGCTTCGATATCGATCGCGAGCCGGGTCGCAGGCAACAACGAATCCAGCATGCGACTAAAGCACTCGCTTGTAGAGACCAGCATGTATGGAGGCGGCGAGTGTGCTGCGGCCTCATCATTTGGCAAAACATCCATAGACATAGACAGGTTAGCAGAATTTGCACACAAAAGGGAATGCAGAACATGTGCCGTTTACGCGTTTACGGGTTCACGGGTTTACGGGTTCACGGGTTTGCGCGTTTACGGGTTTACGCGTTCACGCGTTAAGGGGTTAACCTTACACCAACGCGTAAACTCGTCAACGCGTCAACGCGTAAACGATCCCACTAAATTTGGATCCCTAAAAGGGCGCGGACGGACATGCCGATGAGGTACGTAGTTCCGACGGCGAGCGCGATAAGGATAAGGTTCGTGATTGCCCGTTTCCTGACGTTCATTCCGGAGAGGAAGGCGATCGTGATCGAGACCAGCAGAATCATGCCTCCCCCGCTGATGATCGAGGGAAGGGGAGTTTTGGCTCCGAAGAGTACCGGAATAAGCGGAAAAGATGCGCCGATGAAATAACTGATCCCGACGAACACTCCGGATTTGAGGGCCGATTCGCGCGGGTGATCGTCTCCCTTTTTCTCACCCATAAACGCCGCCTTCTCTCCCTGAGTTTTCCGGATTTCGTACTCGGAGCCCATCGCAACATAGGCGCCGGCCGCCATGGCGATGGAGCCGGCCACAGCGGTGGTGAGTCCGGCGACCAGAACGTACGTGTTCTGTCCTAGACTGGCGAAAAATCCGCTCACGGCCCCGAGAATCTCAACCATGCCGTCGTTGACGCCGAGAAAAATGTTCCGGATGCGGTCGGGATTGATCATTCGCTCCTTCAGGCGGGTTACGACGAGGTCTTCGTGACCGAACTCGTCTTCCAGGACTCCGCGCACGGCTGAGCCCAGTGATTCCGCCTGGTATCTTTCCCAGACGTCCAGATATTTCCTGACCCCGTAAACCTCAATCGCTTCGAGCGCGAGATCCGCGGCCGGCGCTCCAAAAATCCGGCAGACCGCTACGATAAGCCAGAACTTGATCCTGCGCCCGAGCCCCAGCTCCGGCAGTTCGAGTTGAAAGAAATCCTGCCAGAAAGCAAAATGCCGGACTTCTATGGAGATCAGTTCCTCGAGGGTCTTCTGCAGGTCGGGGTCGGAGATGGAGCGCAGCTTTTGATAGAGCAAAAGGTCAAACAGCTCATCGAGGATGAGAGTTTTTGCAAGCTTCAAATCCGATTTGCGCCTGTTGGTCCTAAAATAATTACGAATTACGAGTTACGAATTACGAATGAAACGTACGCCTGGGTTACTGATCTGCCTTGATCCGCTAGGATCTTTTAATTCGTCATTCGTATTTCGCTTTGCGAGCTTTCGCAACCTCTGAACGACTGTCTCCAGCGTTTGAATCGCCCGTTCGATTTCCTGCTCCGTGTTGTGATAGCAGAGGCTGAAACGCAGTGAGCCCTGAACAACT
>JBEKKY010000470.1:0-3732 GCA_050010475.1 Acidobacteriota bacterium
AGCTGGGCCAGTTTGTCTGCCTTGCCTGCATGATCGGAGTGACCATGCGTTATGAGAATCATCCGAATCTTGAGGTCGTACTGAGATGCTGCGGACGCGAATTGGTCTGCCTTGAAACCTGGGTCCACAGCGGCTGCATCCCCGCTCCGGCGATCTCCGATGAGATAGCAGAAGTTTCGATCCCCGCCGAGATGGAGCTGCAAAAAGTGACTGCGGTCGTCGGAGTGTTCATAGACGATCATCTTGCTCTCCTTCTGTCACTGACTGGCGCCATGATGGCACCGAATCCCCCCGGCGCTTTTGGATCATAGAATTTGGTCGCCACGGAACCGCCGCCCGGCAGAAATGCGACTGAATTCAAAGAAACGTCTGCAGGCATTGGAACGTAGCCGACCCAGCGTATTGCAGGTTTCTTGCCGGCAGCGTTAATTCTAAATACCTCCACCGCTTCGCGCCCGTGATTGACGGAAAGAACCGTGCTCGTCCCGCAGACGTCATCAGGGATCGCGATTCCGTGTGCAACAAAGGTTTTCGGATCTGGAGCACCCGGACAGGAACTATAGGATTTTGTATCCAGTTCATTGGTCGGATTCGTGCCGGGATAGAGCATCTCCCAGGTTTTGTTGGCGGCATTAATCAAATGAAGCTTTCCTGGATTCTTGTTCTCCCCCATCCCGCTGCCGAGAATCCACTGTGTGCCCGGAATGCGCACTAGATCTTCGACAGCTGCCGGTCCGCAAATAAAATTGAAACCGCCTGCCGGGGCACATTCCTCGCCGGCCATCGCATAACAAGCCAAAGCAGCGAAAACTGCAGCCATTATGAATCGCCTCATTCCGTCCGCCTTTTGAGATTCAGGTGACAGGCTGCACGATGTAAGAATTGAGGAATTCGGGAATTGTGTAGCCTGTCACCTGAATATCCAGATATCATAGCTCAAAATCAGATGAGGGAATCGCATGAGTCTTCAAGAAAAAACAAACCGGCGCGCTTTTTTGAAAGAAGCCGCTGCCGCTGGAGCCGGCTTGCCGATAGCAAAATACATTGGGAGTCCTGCCGAAATGTCGGATAACTTGTCTTCATCGCCTCAGAATACCGCAACCCCTAAGGACGGCTCAGGGTCAGCGCGCGTGGTGCCACCTTTTGCCAGCCTCGTCGAATGTGACGAAGGGCATGAGCTCATTCTTCAGGCGATTGCAGCCAACGGCGTGAAGAAGATGTTTTTCTGCGGTGGAACAGACAATTTCCACTTCATGGAATCTGTGGCGAAGTTCAAAGCTCAAGGCCGGCCTGCTCCCGATTTGATCACCGTTCTTCATGAATCAGATGCCGTTTACATGAACATGGGCTACTTTCAGTATGCCGGCCAGCCACAAGTGACGGTCCTGCACGTGAACTGCGGGACCATGAACGCCGGCGCAGCCTGGCAGGAAGCATGGCACACGAATGCCGGTATCGTCGTGTTGGCAGGACGCACTCCGTGGACCACAAAGAACGAGTTGCCCGGGTCCCGTTCGTATTATGTTCATTGGCAGCAGGAGATGTACGATCAGGCCGAAATGATCCGCCAGTTCGTCAAGTGGGACTATGAAATCAGGACTGTGGAGAACGCTGCGCTGGTTGTTCAGAGCGCTTTCCGTATCGCCGCGACAGAGCCCTGCGGCCCGGTATACGTTACTCTGCCGCGTGAAATAATGGCTGCCAGGCTGCACAGAGGCATCGCATACAATCCGAGGGATTTTCCTCCCGCGATCTCCGCGCAAGGAGATTCTGCGGCCCTGCGCGAAGCGGCTAAACTCCTGGTCTCGGCACGGAACCCGGTTGTTCTTGTCAAAGGGATGGGCCGTCACCCCAAAGCGGTCGCCTACCTAGTAGCACTGGCCGAAAAACTGGCAATCCCGGTGGCCTCAACCGACGCCTATATGAACTTTCCCATGCAGCACTGGGCACGATCGAGCGACGATCTCCAGCAACGCGATGTTATCCTGGTTATCGATCATGATGTGCCATGGTACGGCGCCGATCCGCCAAAAACGGCCAAGATAATTTCCATGGATCCCGATCCTATGCGGCTCAAGGACCCGTTGTGGGGCTTCCCGGTTCACATCCCGATCACCTGCGATTCCTCGAAATCCCTGCCGCTTCTGGTGGAAATGACTGATGAGTTCATCACAGCCGAGCGCAGGAAGGCATTCTCCGAACGCAAGGCAGCACTGCAGGCATCAAGGAAAGCAGCTGACGATCAAAAGAGAGCCAGAATCAACCAGGCCAGGATGGCGTTCCCTCTGTCGCCCGTCTGGATCGGAGAGTGCGTCAACCGCATTTCCGATGAGAACACCGTTCTTTTGTGGGAACTTGCTGCCATCGGGCAGGGCGATAGAACTCAGCCAGGACATGTTTTCTCGCAATACGCTGCAAATTTGGGGAATGCGTGGCCGCGGGCGGTCGGGATAAAAATGGCCGCACCTGAGAAAACCCTTATCGCCAGCGGAGGAGACGGCTCTGCAATCTTTTCAAATCCCGAGGCGGTCCTTTGGACGGCCGCAAAATACAATGCTCCGGTTCTCTACATCATCAATAACAACGGCAAGTATGCTGCCGTGCAGAATAATCTGGCCGTCTATGGCGGTCCCAACAGTTATGCAGGAAAGACAGGCTTCAACGGCGCCGACCTGACGCCATCGCCCAACTTCGCCATGATCGCCCAGGCGATGGGCGCCTACGGAGAAAAGGTCACCGACCCGGACCAGCTGCCGCAAGCGTTGCAGCGGGCTCTTGATGCCGTGAAGCACGGCCAGTCCGCCGTATTGGACACGATTGTTGGTTAAGCTGTTTGGAGTGCGGCAGCTTGCAGCGAATAGCCCCAACTTCCCGAAACTGCTTTTCATTGCATTGCACCGTTCGCAAGAATACAACGTTGGATCGTCCCGCTAATTATTAATTTCGCCGATAGGGAGGTTTGTATGTTCAAGGTCAAAGCAACAGTGATTGGGTTCGCAGGTGATGAGGAAAAATATCCTTGCCACTTTCAACACAAGATAGGTGATGAGTTCATCTATGATGGGGAAAAATATATCGGGAGGATTTGTCCCGGCATGTCGGCCGCTCTGGTGCCCAAAATGATTGAGGTTTTTGCCGCCGGACCCAGGCAGATACCTTCTCCGGTCTTCTACTACGCGTTCTGGTATGCTCCGGTCAGCCGGAAGGACGTCAGCAAAAAGAAATATGACGGGATCGGTTTTAGAAACGTGTTGCACAGCGAGGTCGAACCTGAAGGCTCTATCGCCAACCTCCAACCTAAATACGCCTTCAATTGGCCGCCGGTGAGCGAAAGGATTGTCGGCCTGGACAGCTCTATCGTGACCTGCGGAGATACCCGGACCTCGATGAGGATGAAGGTGGAAGCCTTTGATCTGGCCGACAAAGGGGACGCTGTTACATATTTCCGAAGAGAAATGTCCATATTGCATAAAGTGCTTCCCAAGCCTGGAATCAAGGTGAGTCAAATTCTGAAGGAGTTTACCCGGGAACAAATCCTGGACATCTATCCGGCACTCAGCCCTATCCTGATTCAGGTCTTGTCTGAAGAGTTGGAATTGATGGGATATCTCGAAATCAAGAAAGGGAAAGCCACCGTCACTCAGAAAGGGGAAACAAAGCTAAAGACGTTCATAAAAACCCTGTCCGCGGAAGAAAAGAGGGCTCTGGAGATGTAATGCAGCAGGTGAAACC
>JBEKKY010000471.1:0-3073 GCA_050010475.1 Acidobacteriota bacterium
AGTAGTTTGAATTTAATGTGGGGCGGCTCTGGAGAGCCGCCCCACACGAAAGAGCAGGGCATGCCGAAGTTAACTGCTGCAGAGGTGGAATCCGGAACCGTCGGGACCCTGGTGCGTGGTTCCAGAGATACGGTTTTCTCAAACGTATCGATCGACACACGCAAGCTGCTGGGGGACGATGTTTTTTTTGCCATCCGCGGCCCAAATCAGGACGGACACCGGTTTATCCCGGACGCACTATCGAAAGGCGCGCTGGGAGCCGTCACAGAACGTCGCTATGAGTTTCCGGGCGAGTTTCCGGAAGGGCGGGTTTTCATAAAAGTCGAAAACACACATGAAGCCCTCAAGGATCTCGCGATTTCCGTAAGACGACACTGGCCGGGAACGCTCGTGGCCATTACCGGAAGCATGGGTAAAACGACCACGAGAGAGTTTGTTGCTCATGTGTTGAAGAATCAGTTCCGCGTATATCAAACGCCGGGCAACTACAACAATCTCTATGGCCTCCCTCTCGCTCTGTTTGGGCTCACTGCCGACCAGGATTTCGGACTTTTCGAAATGGGGATGAGCACACATGGAGAGATTGCAGAAATGTGCCGCATAGCAGCTCCCTCTATCGGCATCATCACAAATGTGGCCCCTGTCCACCTTCAGTTTTTCGATACGCTTGAAGACATCGCCCGCGCAAAAGGAGAGCTTGCGCAAGCGCTTCCATCCGATGGCCTTCTGATTTACAACGCAGACGATCCGCTCGTTCGCGATATTGCCGCCCGGTATTCGGGACGCAAAATTTCTTTCGGCTTCTCTGAAGGCGTGACGGTCCGTGCGGACCAAGTGCAATTTTCCGGTTTGGCCGAAACACGATTTCGGCTAACGTGCGGTGGAGAATTCCGGCACACAGCCATCCCGCTTTCAGGCGTCCACTATGTGATGAACGTATTGCCCGCTGTCGCGCTGGGCAGGCACCTGGGAATTTCGCTGTCCCGCATAATTGAAGCTTTTGCCGATTTGCAGCATGCATCCATGCGGGGTCAAATCCTGCGCTTCAAGAAGGGGTTTACGATAATCGACGATTCTTACAACTCGAATCCAAACGCCCTCATGCAAATGATCGAAGTACTCGCCGGGATTCCGTCCTTTGCCCGCCGCATCCTTGTGGCAGGAGAAATGCTGGAATTGGGGAGCGGTGCAGATTCCTTTCATGTTCAATGCGGCAGGTTCGCGGCAAATCGCGGAATCGACGTGGTGATTGGGGTCCAGGGGGCGGCGCGGGAGATCGTTCGCGCTGCTGTGGATTCGGGAATGTCCGGTTCGCAAACACATTTTTATGCCAATGCTGAGGCTGCAGCCGAGTTCATAAAGGGAGAAATACGCAGCGGAGACCTCGTTCTGATCAAGGGCTCGCGAAGCGTGCGTCTGGAAAAGATAATTCAGAGGCTGCATGCAGATTTTGAGTTGTTGGAATGAAAGTCGCTAGAGAAGTGATGGCTCTGGCCGGGAGCGCCGGCGAGACGCCGGCGCTCCCGGCCGCTTTAGTCGAGTAGCTGAAATGGAATATCGCGGGAAAACAATATTGATCGTGGGAGCTGCACGAAGCGGGATTGCCGCAGCTCGTTTCCTGCTGGCTTCAGGCGCCCGAGTCATTCTCACCGACACCAAAAGGCTGGAAGCCCTGCCCAATATCGCCCCGCTGCTGGAGTCCCCAGGTTTTCCTGGGCAACTGGAATTGGAGCTGGGCGGGCATCGGGATCGAAGCTTTGGAAGATGTGATTTTATCGTAGTCAGCCCGGGTGTTCCCTTGCGACTGCCTGAATTTGAAACAAGCCGGAAGGCGGGAATTCCCATCCTTGCGGAGATTGAACTTGCGTACCGTCATCTGAAGGGGAAGATCATCGGGATCACCGGCTCGAACGGAAAAACTACCACAACGACTCTTGTCTCCGAGCTTCTGACCGGGGCCGGTCTCAGAGGACATGCAGCCGGAAATATCGGCACCCCGCTGATCGGCTTTGCCGCCGACTCAACACCGGACGACCTCTATGCCGTAGAGCTCTCCAGCTTTCAGCTGGAAAGTGTGGATCAGTTCCGGCCGGCAATCGGATCAATTCTGAATCTCACGCCGGATCATATGGACCGCTATGCCGATTTCGAAGATTACATTGCGGCAAAACAGCGCATTTTTCTCAATCAGAGCAAGACAGATTTTGCCGTGCTCAACTTCGATGATCCCAGGACAGCTGCAATCGCTGCACGGGTACAGTCCACACCGGTCATGTTCAGTCGTCTGGCGGAGGTTGAAGAGGGCGCCTTCGTCCGCAATGGAATGGTGATTTACAGGGATGCAGCCGGCCGAAAAGAGTTGTTCCCTGTAAATGCGATTCCCCTGAAAGGGGCGCACAACATCGAGAATGTTCTGGCGGCTTGCGCAATGTCAATCCTGGCCGGCGCTGATCCCGGCTCGCTCGAAGAGAGCATCCGAAAATTCAAGGGAGTCGAACATCGAATCGAGTGGGTCTCAGACATCAATGGCGTTCAGTATTACAACGATTCGAAGGCAACCAACATCGACGCCACAATCAAGTCGCTGGAGTCATTCCCAGGCAATCTCATTCTGATTGCGGGCGGCCGGGATAAAGCGGGTGACTTCACGGTATTGAGATCATTAATCCGCGAGCGAGTAAAACATCTTGTGCTGATCGGCGAAGCTTCAGACAAGATCAAAAAAGCTCTTTCCGGAACGGTAGGGATGAGTGAAGCCCAATCCATGCAAGAGGCGGTCTCGATTTGCCACGGGCTTGCGCATCCCGGAGATGTAGTCCTTCTTGCCCCAGCCTGCGCGAGCTTCGAAAGATTGTAGCGCGGGAGCGCCGGCGTCCCGCCGGCTAATTTGCAGCGTTACGAAAGGGGTAAAAGAGCCGGCGAGACGCCGGCGCTCCCGACAAAGGTAAAAAAGTTTATGGCATATAAACCCAGCAGCGACAAAATACTGTTCTTCACTGCAGGCCTTCTAACTATTTTCGGCCTCGTGATGGTTTACAGCGCTTCGTCCGTAATGGCTTCATCTCAACACGGG
>JBEKKY010000472.1:0-2843 GCA_050010475.1 Acidobacteriota bacterium
TTATTCAGAGGTGGCTTATGTCAGTCGAACGGGCAGGCGGACTCCGATCAGCAGGTATTTTTTTCGGTTGTTTATGCCTTTTGGGAATTGGGATCTATTCGCCATTGCGGAACTTGAGCCTTGTGCCGACCGCAGCGGCCCAATCAGGGCAATCCGTCAACCTGCGCGCCGATGTCGATCTGGTAATGATCCAGGTGTCCGCACTGGACAAGAAGGGAAAGTCGATCAACAACCTCAAGAGAGAGAACTTTCAGCTCTATGAAGATGGAAAGAAGCAGGAAATATTGAGCTTCGATGAGGTGACGGAAGCGCCCGGAAGTCCTTCTTCCCTGAATGCGCCTGTAGTGGACAACGGGAACCGGGATCATGGAAAGATTGTGTTGATCGTCTTTGATGACAGCACCATCCGCAGCGATCATCTCAAACGGTCGCGTGACTCTGCGGATGCTTTGGTAAGACAATATATGAAATCGGGAGATTTGTTTGCAGTAGCTTCTTTTTCATACGGGCTGAAGCTTCTGCAAAATTTCACGGATGACGCTGACAAGATTGAGAAAGCGATTGCGCAGCCGGCATTGTCTGTGGGCAATCGCGCGAGCTCACCCGGCGCAACGGATGAATCACTGCCGAATATTGGTGGCCGCCCGCAGGACATGGATCCTGCAAACATGGCTGTGCGCTATCAAGCGGAAGCCCTGTTCCGTTCTCTCCAGGCGCTCAACGTATCGATAGAGAGAATAAGAGGGCGGAAGACTGTCCTCATTTTTTCCGAATCGGATTATACCGACCCGAAGACCGCCGGAAAGGTATACACGGACCTGCTGAATTCCGCCAAGCGCGCGAATGTTGTGTACTATACAGCGGATCCCGGCGGGATAAAGACGAGCTCGATGGGATCCCCGTCTGGCTCTGATGATTCGACTTCGGCTCAGGCCGGCTCTCGAAGATCAAACGGAGCATTTAGCCAAGCATCGACCCCCGGTCAAACCATGAGCCTTGTGAAAGCCCTGGCTTCGGATTCCGGAGGATTGTCCATATACAATACGAACAATTTTGACGGTGAGCTCACAAATGTATACGGGCAGTTGAGCAATTATTATGTTCTCGGCTTCACCTCCAACAATCCGAAGCGCAACGGTGATTTGCGCAAGCTCGAAGTGAAAATCGATGAGAAGGGGGTCACATTACGATACCAGCCATCCTATCTGGACCGGCGTCCCCTGGATGTGCTTGCCAGCTCCAGGCGGGAAGGAAAGCTTCTGGATGCTCTGGCATCTCCGACGCCAGTCACACAGCTGCCGATTGTTTTCCGCCCGGCTTACTTCTACGACTCGCCCCGGATGTCGAGGGTGCTGGTTTTCGCTAAAATAAGTTTGGGAAAAGTTCAGCTCAAGAGGAAGGGCGACCAGATGGAAGGAGATCTGAACATTGTGGGCGTGGCTTATGCGGAAGATGGGAGCATTGCAGGCAGGTTCAGCGAACCCGTGCATCTGACATTTGACAAAGACCGGGATTTCCGGAGCACAAGTCTGTCCTACCACAACTATTTCAAACTGGAACCGGGAAAATACCGTGTGAAGCTTGCAGTTTCCGACGAGGCAGACAGTCTTGGATCGACGGAACAGTCCCTGGAAGTGCCGGCTGAACCGGAGCATGGGTTTGCGGTCAGCAGTCTGGTTGTGGCCGCTGGGACGTCCGCTCTGCCGGATTTGGTCCAGAACATCCAGGCGCAAATGTTGGATGACAGCGATCCTTTAGTCTATAAAGGAATGCAGATTGTCCC
Organism: Acidobacteriota bacterium; assembly: GCA_050010475.1. Lineage (GTDB taxonomy): Bacteria > Acidobacteriota > UBA6911 > UBA6911 > UBA6911 > UBA6911. Next base: position 1,784 of record JBEKKY010000472.1, read on the forward strand.
CAGTGCGGATAACAGAGTGCTTGCCGGCTCGGGAATTCCCGTTATGTTTATCATTTACAAACGCGACGGCGACGCCAGCCAATGGAAGCTGCAAGCAAAAGTCAGGCTGGTGAGTGAAAAAGGGGAGGAACTGATCCAGCCAGGGATTGACCTTGGCGGCAAGCTCTCCCTCGTGGGCAAGTCTGAAGCCGTGGTCGGACTCAACCTGAATTTTCCTTCGGCAAAGCCCGGGAAATACAAGCTTATATTCGAAACAACGGATGCAAGCTCGGCCGAAAAAGCGACGGCCCAGACCGACCTTGAACTTGTGTCTCAATAGCCGAAGAATAGGATGAGGATCACGAATCTCCGCCTGTTCATCACGGCTGCAGCGATACTCGCAAGCAAAGTAACTTCCGGTTTGCCTGTAAGCGCAATCCCGCATCTCACATGAAGCTGCCAATGGCCGCGGGGATGGGACTGATGTCAGGGAATCACGGCTCCAGATTAATTTACGCAGCAGGGCATTGGCAGCGCGATCGGGAGCGCACCTGAGCAAACCCTATCCCCCGATTTGTGCTTGATGCCCAGCGCCGGCCAGTGTCTTAATCGTTGATACGGAAATCCTGTACCGGAAGAATTTTGGCTTTGTTTTAACCCACGCTCTTTCCGGCAAAAAAAGTGAGGTGTGTGACAGGGCTATGGCCAAAGGCAAAGGTGGATTCAAAAACGTGAAGCTCGGTAAAAATGTTTATCGTCAGCTGAAACGGCGGGGTCCGCCACAGCCTGTCCCAAGCAAGAATCGAAAATCAGACCAACGAAATCAGAAGCCCGCACAAAGTCGGTCACAGCCGCTGCAATAAGCGAGCAGCCCGCATCTCGGATAAGTGACCGGAATCCAAACTCCCCCGATACGCCGTTCTGTCCCCATATTTCACAGGGATTCCCGCGCTTAATGACCCGCTTTGGTTAGAGTCGCGCCCCGGATTAATTTCGTCTGATCCGAAGTGGGAGCATATAATCCCTCCCTGAAATAGCTCATGGAGAAGGTGTATCCGGGTATGCCACCGACAACGACGAT
>JBEKKY010000473.1:0-2831 GCA_050010475.1 Acidobacteriota bacterium
TGATATTTCCGGCCGAGGCTGCGCGCAGCGGAAAGGATCTGAACGGACAGCTTCTTGAGCCTCTTCCCCTGCTCCGCCGGCGCAAGGTCTTGCAGAATTCCGGCCCGGATGCTTGCATCGCTGACAATGACGTCCTGGGCGCCCGTCTCTTTCAAAAGCTGCAAATAGGTGAGAAGCGCCGGGACCAATGTTTCGGCATCCAGATAAGAAATCGAATATTTCTGCACGAGGCCGTCAATTGTCAGGCGCGACAGAGAATCCACAAATTCCGAAAAAGTATCCTTGGGGATAAAGGTCAGCCTCGCATTCTGGCCGGGTCCCTTCAGGATTCTAGAAGCAAAACGGACATCCCCTCCCAACGCGATGTAATGGACGGCATCCCGGATATTCATCTCGCGTTTGATGTTGGAGAGGAAGCTGGTGATCTGCCTTTTGAGAAGGCGAACCTGCTGATCGTGTTTGGCGGTCCCGGCGCTTACCCCGGCGCGGAGGCGTATGGCCCCGAGCGGAAAAGTGCCGGACTGCTGCAACTCCCCGCCGCTTAGCAGAGCTACATCCGTGCTTCCTCCTCCTACCTCTACCAGGAGGCTGCTCGCTTTTGCGAGATCGGGCTCTCCGCGAAGTGAGTCCATGACCGCTGACAGGGTAAGCCGGTTCTCTTCCGGGCCATCGATAACCTCGACATCCAGGCCTGTGCTCATCAGCAGCCGATCGAGGAAGGTCTCGCTGTTGCTCGATTCGCGAACCGCACTGGTGGCAACGGCCCGGTATCGCACCACGCCGTAGGTGTCCATAACTTTCTTGAAGTCTCGCAGCACTTCACATGCCGCCCTGATTGTTTCCTGGCTCAGGTGGCCTTGGGTGAACGCCTCCTGCCCGAGCTGCACCCCTTTTTTCAACGAATCCAGAACGCGGATGACGCCGTCCGGGTGAAGCTCTGCAATATCCATTCGGATTGCGCTTGCTCCGATGTCGATGGCTGCCAGCAGCAGATTCGTTGGGGAAGTCATATTTCTCCTGTATCCTGCATCCGGTTACTAAGGGCCTGTGACAAAATAAGTGATGCCCGCCCGGCGCTCGCGCCGAAGTGCGTCACTTATTTTGTCACAGGCCCTAACCACCGTTGATAGTATATCTTTTGAATGGTATAGATACAGGGGAAAGCAATGGATCTGTATATCGTCAGGCACGCAATAGCCATTCTCCATGGCACTCCTGGAATACAGGAAGACGATCGAACCTTGACCAAAGAAGGAATCAAGAAAATGCAGCAAGTGGCGGCAGGGCTGCGCACCCTCGGCTATATTCCCGATCTGATACTGAGCAGCCCTTTGATTCGCGCCAGCCACACAGCCGAAATCCTGCTGGAGGCGTTTGGCAAGCGAGTCGGGATGAAAATCGCTCCGGCGCTGGCTCCTGGCGGCAGTCGTCCAGAGTTGTATCGCCAAATTGCCCAGTATGCGAAGGAACTGGAAAGCTTGATGCTTGTGGGTCATCAGCCATCTTTGGGGGAAATTGCCGGCGAAATCGTCTGGGGGTCACCGGAGCATTTTGTTGAACTGAAGAAAGCAGGCATGTGCGCAATCAAGGTGGAGAGCGTACAAGACATTCCCAAAGGGAGCCTGGAATCGCTTCTTACGCCTTCGATTTTGCGCAAAATACTCGATTAGGGACCCGTTGAGTTGTATTCTTGTCCGGAGATCAGGGCTTTTGCTTGGAAGGCGAGGTTATCGCATCCCCCAGCCCAATTTCAATTGTTCTGACGATGGCATGAAAAAAGGAGGATCATGAATCTGAAGATCCTTTTGGTAGACGACAACGAGACCATAAGAAACATGATCTGCGATCAATTGCGGGGCTGGGGATACGAGCTGGATGTGGCTGTCAATGGGCTGGAGGCACTGGAGAAACTGATCCAGCTGGCCGGTTCGGAGAATCGGCCAAACATCATCCTTGCAGACTGGCATATGCCCGGAATCGACGGCATTGCTCTGTGCAAGTGGATCAAAAGCTGCCAGGCATATAAGACCGGTCCGCACCTCTATGTTCTTTTCTTGACGGTAAACGAGGGGGTTGAAAACGAAACCGAGGCGTTCAAGGCCGGAGCGGATGGATATATTGTCAAAGGCTCGTGGAATTCGCTTGAGGCCAAGCTCAATTCCGTCAAAGCCAGGATTATCGAGGAATTGGAATTGAGGGACACGATCGCGGCGCTCCAGCAGGACCCGAGCGGCGTGCTGGTGAAAAGAGAGATCATCGATCGTCTAGGCCGGCGAGTTGCCGAAGTGAATCAATCACCGGTGGGAATTGTTTTGATGGATATCGATGATTTCAAGCAAATCAATGACGTGCACGGCCATCTTGTTGGGGATCAAATCCTTGAAGCGGTCGGCCGAAGACTGCAGGATGCGGTACGCAACGGCAATGTCGGGCGCTACGGCGGCGATGAATTTCTGATCGGGCTTCCCGGGTGTACCGAAGAGACCACCGAAAAACGCGCCCAGGATATTGCCGAAAGACTGACGTTCGACCCCATTTCGACCTCCGACGGAGATATAAAAATTTCCATCAGCTACGGAACGGCCGTCAATTCCGATCCGGTGAGTCTGGACAGCCTGATCGCGCTCGCAGATCGTGCGCTATACCGCCAGAAAGAACTCCGCAAGAGAAACAGCGCGTAACGAGCTTTCATGTGTGGACGGGTCTCCAGACCCGTCCGCACGTGAAAAGAACCACTTTCCCTTTACCGTTCTTGCTCGGGCATGATACACTGCTCGTGGTGAATAAAAGGTGAACATATGGAATCCCTTGTGAAAGCGCCGGGCGCAGCT
>JBEKKY010000474.1:0-3410 GCA_050010475.1 Acidobacteriota bacterium
CCCTCTCGTAAATCCTGTCCGCCAGTTTCCGGATCTCCGTGTCAGCAGAAAAGCGCTGGCGCGCCTCCAGAACGCCACAGAGCAGCAGCGCCGTGTCGATGGATGATACCTCCGAGGTATTGCGCCTTTCTCCGGTTTCGGAATCCAAAAAATGATAAAACCAGCCGTGCACCTGAGGTGCGCGATCGGCAAGAAATTTCAGGGATGCGCGTATGCGTTTGCGGGCCTGGTCCATGGGCAACCATCCCTGGTCCGGAGCGATGGAGAGAGCCGTCAATCCGAAACCCGTTGCCGCAATGCTGGCAGGAACCGGTGGTTGATAGCGGGCCCCGTCGGCGCGCGCACGGTCGTCCACCAGGGCACTCGCAGGGCTGGAGTGCTCGATGAAAAAACGGAACAGCCTTTTGGTCAGATCCTGCAGCAGTGCTTGATCCTGCACTGTCAGCCGATAGGTTTTCCCAGTCTGCGTAGTCGGCACTGCAGTGCCGACTACGCCCGGTCGCATCGCAGCGGCCATGAAGGCGAGCAGTACAGCGCAGGCTGCGACGCAAATCGCCGGTTTGCGACCTGTCTGAGTGCGTAAACTGGTTTTCATTTCACAACTTCAACCAGGACCAGGCATTGGCTCGGCAGAGTGATCTGCGTGGAAGCTTTTCCTGCATTCACTGTCAGGAACCGCTCTTCGGCAGGCGGCAGTACGGCTGCGGATCGAAGGACTTGCTGTTGTTCACGCAACGGGAACTGTGGCCGCCCCATGGCTTCCCATGCCGTAAGAGCCGATCCATGGTCTTTGTCGACTCTGCTGATGCGAACCTTCTTCAGGCCCTTTAGATTATTGAAGACAAGGTTTATGTGCTTTTCCTCTCCCTGTTTCCCGGGTGGCGAATAATTCCAGATTGCAAGAGCCAGTGATCCTTCGGATCGGCGTGTCGCAATAACCGAAGAGGAGGGGTTGCCGGCACGTTCCGTGCCCAGCATATGCAGGAGCTTGAAAGCATTGAATGAAGCCTTGGGAATGCCTCCAGGAGCGATCAGGCCGAATCCGCCGTAAAACGGCCGTTGAGCTACTCCCTGCTCCTCGAAGACATCGGAGAATGTCCAATAGGACATGGTATCCGCGAGTCCATCGCACAGGCGAATAGTGTTGGCAATCCACGGCCCCATGAAAGGAGAATCGGTCACATCGACTTCGTTCATGTAGCTGGCGTTGTATTCGGTCCAGTGAATAGGCAGATCGGGCCGGGCAGAGTTTTTGACCTGGTCATACACTTTCCGCACCGCACGGGCGACCATATCGCTGCGCGGGATATCCTCGTTTGTGCCGAATACGTTTTGTGCTGTGTCGTTGGCATAAACATGTGTGGAAACGAAATCAACGGGAGTCCCGCTCTTCACGCAACTCTCAATGAAACGGTCCACCCAGGCTGCCTGCGCGGTCGCGGGTCCTCCGACGCGAAGCCTGGAACTGACGCGTTTGAGTGCCCGCGCTGAGCTGTTGTAAAGGTCGTAATATGTGCTTTCCTTCGGTTGGCCTGCCCAGAAATCTATGTTGGGTTCGTTCCAGACTTCAAAGTACCACTGAGCCACTTCTTCGATCCCATAGCGCTCCACCAGGTGCTGCGCGAAACGGTAAATGAGATCCTCCCAGCGATCCCAGTTTTTCGGTGGCGAGACGATCGGCTTATACCAGAATGGGTGTTCAATCAACGGTGCGGCCATCTGGCGCGGCATAAAACTGAGCTCGACGAAAGGGCGAACGCCGTTATGCAGGAATCCATCATAGATCTGGTCGATATAGGTGAAGTTATAAACGGGCTGCCCGCTGGAATCCTCGCGATACAGGCCGATTTCATCGTGGAAAATGGCATGACAGCGTACGTATTGCATCTCAGTGATACTCCGTACTTCCTTCAAGTCCTGGCGATACGACTCGCGCAGGCTGAGCACGGCACGCCCCGAGCCAAACACTCTCTCCCAGAAATGGGGAAACGGATTCCCGCGGGCGGCCGCATCGATCACGATGATCTCGGTTCCCTGCGGAGGATTGGGCGCAGACAATGCCAGCGTCATCAACAGGGTGAGAAGACTGATCAGTGCTGCATAAGAGAAGAAACAGGTGCGTTTGCTGTTCTTCATCTTATTTCTTATTTCCTCCTCTCAGGCATGTTGTTGGAGGGGTTCTCTGAAGATCACGAGTAAATCTTACGCATAGGGACTGGACTCAGCAAGACTGATTCGAGCTGAATCCCATGCGCATTCGGCATTCGCGGGCGTAAAGACTAAAAATTCTCGGCCATCCCGATTACTGTCTGAATGGCGCGCTCCAGATCGAATTCCGAGTAATCCTTCTCACGCAACACGGGCCTCAGCTGACTAACTCCGCGTCACCTACGTGGATGCCCAGCCGGCGCGAAGCATAATCAATATCATAGAAATCTCGGTTCGCAACATCGCGGCGGGTCATGGCCGACCGGAATTTTTCGGCAAACGCTTCAATCTTGGAAATGCAGCGCAAGGATGCCGGTCTTATCAGCGGCTGATTCGACACGGGATTAAGCAGAATTGCATTCGCCGAACCGCTGTGCGCAGCCGTTAACAGAGGTTCGCGCAATCCGATTTCTATCTTGAGCCGATAGGTTCGAATGAAGGCCCTTTTCAAAAATGGGAACTCCCTCCACGGGTTCTCTGCCGTGTCTGATAAGGCGTAATATGTAAACTTTTTGCTTACTTCCTTGGATCTTCGAATGCGATTTTACCCCAGGTTGGAATAAAAATATGTCGAAATTCGCACAACTTCCCCGTTCAGCCAGCTTGCGCCTGCCGTATGACCACTTTTACGGCTTCTTGTCGGGAGAGGGAAAGTCCACTTCAACCGTAATCGCGGAATCGAGAACTTCGCCGTTCTTTGTTGCAGGTAAAAAAAACCAGCTGTTTTTGATTCCTTCCAGAGCCCTTTGATCCAAGCCTCGCCCAAGCCCTTTGACAACTTTCAGATCCTGGATTCCCCCGCTTTTATTGATGATCCCGGAGATTTTGACTTTGCCATAAGTCCGTGATTTACGCGATTCCGGGGTCGGAGAAATTTCAGGCCGCTCGATTATTTTAGGCGGGGCCCCGCTTTCGGAAATATTGGACTCCGCCAGTGCGGCCGCCGTATTGGGATTGCTTAAATCCAATCCGCCGATTTTTGCTGCCAGTTGTTCAAACGCCGACTTGTCAACCGGCTTCAGGTAATACCGCTTTGCCCCGATGCGCACGCTCAATTCGACAATTTGGTCCTGTTCCTGGAAGGAACCGACGATGGTCAAACCGGTAAAGGAGTGCTCCTTCAGCAGAATCGACGCGGAGTATTTTTGTGTCTCGCCTTTTGTATCCTTGATTTGGCGTTCATAAACCTGGCCGATATAGAA
>JBEKKY010000475.1:0-2813 GCA_050010475.1 Acidobacteriota bacterium
AGTGCACCCGCCGTGTTGCCAACTCCATAACAAAGAGCAGGTAGACTGTGACCAATCCACCCTTGGTCCAGACTTGGATCGTGAGAATTTGCTTCCGGCTTTATCTTGCTGCAAATCTGCCGGCCCGACTGCCAAACACAACGCGCGAGCTCGTTGATGATCTCTACTTGTTTTCTTTCATTGCCGCAACAAAGGCAAGTGCAAGCTCCTCTGTACCTTCCTTCATTTTGGCCTTTAGTGCCATATAAGGGCAGATGCCGGATGTAATAACAAGTCCGTCCCTCACAACGCCGGTCCCGGCAAAGGTTGCTCCTGCAAAATAAGAGCTCTTCTCTTCAAAGGCATAGGCATATTTCTTACCCTTCAGCAGGCCCGCTTTTGCCAGAGTCCAAAGTGACCCAGTTTGCGCGGCGACCGGACGGCCGGCGGATATTGCTCCCTTGACCAGGGCTATCGCCTCCGGTGATACCTCCGGCGGCGCGGGGTAGGATGGCACGGCTAAGCAGGGCAGGATGAATCCGGCATAGTCGGCCACCTTAGCCTCGGCCAGCTTAATATCTGCTTTCACGGTCGTGGATCCCGCAGTAAAGGACTTACCGTCGAGCGTGGCGATAACGACCTTATAGCCGGACTTTTCCAGTGTATCCTTCATGACGCCGACTTCCTTTTTGAGCATATACTCCAAATCACCGGAGGATTGGGCATTGCGCATGAAGAGCAGCACTTTGGGAGTGTCATTCGCATATGCAAAAGTGATTGTGCTCAGTACCGCCGCGATCAAAAGCCGTTTCATAACGTCTCCCTTCTAAAAATGACAGCCGATAAATCGTGAATGATTTTCAGCCTCAGGTGGATAGAGGTGAATCGTTGGTCCACCCGATGCTTCTGTCAGCACGATGGTTTTGAATTATCCATCAGTTCATCCGCAGGCATGCACTCATGCATTCAAACAAAATTGGACTAAGTGGAACAAGCCTAGCCGCGCAATACTTGGAGTGGCCGGCAGGCACAACCAAAAGGAAAGCAAAAACTGTACCGGTGGTCCGCAACAAAATCCATGCTGAATGGAATAAGGCGCAACAGGGCTGAGGATTATTCGATTTGCCGCCACATGCAATCATGTGGCATTCTGCTTTCTGTCGCCAAAAGTCCGCAACATCTTTAACTCATTAAAAGAGGTCCTAAATGGCAAAGACATCAAGATCGCAGGTCAGAGGAATAGATGATTTTTTAAGGCCTGATCATCTGATATCAGCAGAAATAAAGCTGTTCTGTCAGACCTTGAGGAAGTTTGTAGATAATGAAGTCCTGCCCCACGCCGAGGAACTTGACGACTATTGGGATTGGACGGAAAGGAAGGAGCAGACCTTCGTTCACGATCTATGGAAGCGATTGCTGATCGATCTGGGCCTGCAAAAATCTTTTATTCCGGCGGAGTTCGGCGGATCGGGCGGAGGATCAACCATTGAAGTGGCTGCGATGATCCAGGAAGTTGCCCGAGGTGACTATGGTCTCGCCAGTACAGGCTTTATAAGCCCATGGTCTATTGCGGCATTGAGCATGCCCAAGCCAAATGAAGTCCTCCTCAAAAGGTTCGCTCCCCTGTTGCTTGGGGACGAAGTCTTCATCATCGCGAGCGCCATTACCGAACCCCATGCAGGAGGATCCGTTGAAGACGTGAAGTTGAAAGGTGCGCAGATCCGGACGCGGGCCCGGCTGGAAGGAAATGAATGGGTAATCAACGGGCATAAGTTGTGGCCGTCTGGTTTTCGGGAAGCGAAGTGGTTCAGGGTCTTGTGTGCGGTGGAAGGTGAGGAGTTTCCGAGAAATATCGCACAGATTTTTGTCCCTGCCGATGCTCCGGGGATATCAACGAGCAAGCCGTACCGGAAAATGGGCGCCGCGATCGATACAAATGGTGATATATGGCTTGAAAACGTGAGGGTCCCGAAAGAAAACCGCGCTCAGCAGTATCCTGAAGACGATGTGAAATCCGTCATGGCAAACATAACCATAGGCCGCCTCACGTCCGCTGCATTTCCGCTCGGCATCATGAAACGGGCCTACGAAGTGCTAAGGGATTATGTCGATAATCGTGAGATCGCAGGCAAGCCGATGAAAGAGCATGGAGCGATCGCGCATGAATTGGGACGAATCGCCCAAAACATCCTCGCTTCAGAAGGGTTTTTCTATGCGGCGGCAGAAAGAATGGATCATCCCGATATTTACGGGTTCCCTTGGGAAGCGAAATGTGTGGCATTAGCCAGCGCCGTTCAGAATGTGATCGGGGAACTTGGCTGGGATACCGTGAGCCGTTCACTCGAGCTCATGGGTTCCTATGGCTATTCAAGGGAAGGAAGAATGGAGAAGCTTCTGAGGGACCTGAAAATCGGTCAAATTGTTGTGGGTGGACCGATTCTCCGCCTCATTGAGGTCGCGAGGTATTATTTCGGGACGGAGACGATTTAGCCGACTTTGGTGAGGGTTGAATAGCCTGCATTCAAGTCTGTCCGGGCAAAGCACGGGTTAAGGTTCTCGGCAAAACGCATTCTTGCAGGCGCCGTCGCGCCGGCCTTCTGGCTGGGAGTTGTTGCGTGCGGACTGCTCGTTCCATTTTTCCTGGAACTGTTGGGATCGGGAGCCTTGGCCGAAGGTTTAGCGGCGGTACTGGGCCTATTCGGCGGTCTTTGCCTCCGGTACTCAATCCTGGCAGGCGGAACGCTGGATCCTGTCACGGCGGCGGGGTTCGAATTCGCGAGGGTCGATCGGACGAAAGAACCGATGCCCGCAATGGGAAAAGTTCCTCCCAGTTA
>JBEKKY010000476.1:0-2808 GCA_050010475.1 Acidobacteriota bacterium
TGACGATCCATTCAATGCTTTCACCCTCGGAAACAAGTTCGATAATATCTTCCGCATCGAATTTTGTGATGGAGTATTGATGAATACAGTCGCTCAGCCGTAACTTCAATTCATTCAACTGCATGTATATTCCTTTCAAATTAGTCCGAATTTTACAGGCGAATGGCATCTCATGTAAATGCCGCTGACAGGTGGCGTAGGCCGCATTTTCCCTCAATTCCCCAGTACGGCATTCTGCTTCCACTTCAGATAAATCGCTTTAGGAAAATCTTCCCATTTCCTATGGGACCGTTGATTCCGGCATTGCCCGCCATTTTACTCCGGATTGGCGCGATAGAGTTTGGAATACTCGCAGAATTGGCCTTCATTGATATTTTCCCGTTTTCTTGCCAACCTGAACCGGCTGCTCACCGCTCGCTGGAGGTCGCAGCTCTCTTGGTCAATTTCGAAGCAGCGGGGAATTGCATCATGGCCCGGGCGAGGCGAGAGCCTTATCGTAGCCGGGATCCTGCGTGATGTTGAACACTTGCCTGGTGAAGATTACTTTATCGTTTTCACCCGAGTCATGTTGAAGGTGGCGGCCACGATCTTTCCCTGATTGTCGTAGCCCCAGGTTTCGTTGTGGTGGTTGGCATTTACGAACGTGATGGCGAGCTGCCGCATATAGCCATCGCCGGGGCGGATGTTCGTGCCGTCCTTGAATTCGAATGCGACCTCGCCGGGCTTGTTGGAGGGCACCGCCCGCAGTCGTGGTTGGTTGTGGGCAGCGCAGTAATGCGTCGCCAGCAGGTCCGATTTATCCATGTGGAACATGGTGATCATTTCGTGTGGCGTGCCGGCGCCCATCCAGTGCATCACGGCCGAACCGTCCGCGGTCATGCGTATGGAAATGCGGATCGGCGTCTTCTGACCGCTTTCCATGCCGTACCCTTCCCACTCGCCGATCAGCGACTTGACTTTCTCCCACTGTGGATTCCCGGCAATCACCGACGTAGCGTGGTCCTGGGCGGCCGCGAGCGCAGCGCAGAGTGAAAGGATGGCAACAAAGCCGAGCGTAGACTTGTTCATGGTTACCTCCAATTACCTGGAATTTTGAGTGAACCACAGCCGGATGTCAACGGAGGCAAAATGAGGGAAGTGAAGGGAATGACTCAGATTGAACATGACCGCAGATCTGCGCTGACTTTTGCTGCAAAAACGGGATAAAATCCGACAACTCATTGCTGGAGGACGAATGAAAAAATTCTGGTTGCTGGCATTATGTGCTGTGTCCGGATTGCATGCGGAGGGAAAGGCCTGGCCTTGGGTAAAGCCGCAGAACAACAGGGCTGTTACTATCCTTCTGCTGGGTGACATCAACATTGAACGGCGTTCGGATCCGGCAGATGCATTCCGCAACGTGCGTGCAACCTTAAGCGGCGCCGACGTCGTATACGGCAATCTCGAAGGGCTGTTGGTCGAATCGGAAGGGCCGGATAGAGATCTTCCAGACAAGACCGGCTGGCAGCATCTGGGCGCTGAAGCCGTGCAGGCGTTGAAAGCCGGTCATATCCAGGCTGTCGGTGTCGCGAACAATGTTGCCTATGGACCGGCAAACATCATGAAAAGCCTGGCCGTTCTCGATGCCAACGGCATCTTTCACACGGGCGCCGGCGCGAACATCGATCAAGCTCATAAACCGGCAATTCTCGCATCCAAGGGGGTTAGAATCGGGTTCCTGCAATACTCGGCAAAGTGGTATGCGCAGAACCAACAGATCGCGACCGCAACGCGTCCGGGTGTGGCCCGGATCATGTCAAGGGACGGGGTCGTTATCGATGAATCCGATCTGAATCGGATGCGCGAAGACATTCGACGGCTTCGTCCGCTCGTAGACATCCTTGTAGTTTCCAGCCATAACCGGGACGGACTGGGGCGTCCGCTGCCGCCCGAAATTACCGCCGAAGTCAGACCTGTGACTGCGGCAAAGGCCGAGGTTGATAAGGCATCCTTGACTTCTCCTATTCCACTCGGCCCGCAGTTCTCTCAGACCGAAGCTTATCAGAAGGCGCTGGCTCATGAGGCAATTGACGCCGGTGCGGACGTCGTCTACGGTCATGGGTCGCATGTGCTGCAGGCGGTCGAAATTTATAAGGGGAAGCCGGTGCTCTATTGCCTCGGCAACTTTGCAATGGATTGGATCCGGATGAGTCCGAACAAAGAAGGCATGATCGCCAGGGTCGTGGTGGAAAACAAACGCGTCGCGCGCGTGTCGCTCGTACCGCTGACGCGGGATGAGCAGAACAACGTGATGATGCTCGATCCCGGATCGGGCGAAGGTGCAGAACTGATTGATAAGGTAAGGAATCTTTCCGGAAATGTTCCTTTGAATGTCGAGGAAAAGGAGGTGGTGCTTCTCGGAAAATAGGGATCGGCATCCCATCCGGTTTTTTCCAAAACACGCCACTGCTCTCCTGAGTCCGTCAGCGGTGGTCCCTATCTTCAGCAACATCCTGATCACTTCCATGAGAAATCTGCCCCTGGGTTGAATCGAACTGGTTAGATGGGTTTTCTATGTTTATCCCCGATTCCGAAATTGGCGATGACGCAATAAAAAGCGCCGACGGCGCGACGCAGCAAAGCCCAGGGCGCAAGCCCTGGGAACGGCATGCGTATGAACCAAGCCCTGAAAGGGCGGCACAGGTTTTTAGCAGATTATGCAAAAGCCTGTGTCGCCCTTTCAGGGCTGAACCTTAATTCCATCCTGAAACCCAGGGTTCCGGAGCCCGCTGTGCGTGCTCCTCCACCCTGGGCTTTGCTGCACCGCGC
>JBEKKY010000477.1:0-4330 GCA_050010475.1 Acidobacteriota bacterium
CTCAATGACGAAGAAATATGTCTGCACGACGAAGACATATTTCAGAGGGACAAAGACAATGGTCGCAGAGCCTCAGACTATCTTCTAGGTGGCCAGGAAAATAGTCGCCGCGGTCAGGAACATCTTCTCGTTCGAGAAGACTATGGTCTGCGGAATCGAGAAAATGGTCTGCCTGATGCAGACCATCTTCACAACGACGGGGACAACGGTCACAGCCGCACAGAAAATGGTATCCGCCGCGCAGACTATAGTCTGATTTGCCAAACCGATGGAACTGCGAAATCTGTGAGCACGCAACAATCTGCGAAACAATCATCTTGCCCCCGACTTGCCACGATCATTCATCGAATCATCGATGGCTCAGCAATGGTTCCGGGCCTGAAGTCCCGTCTGGAGGGGAGCAAAGCTAAAAATAGAGAACTTGATGGGACGCAAGGATAATGTAACCCAAGTTGAATGATTTTATGAAAGAAGGTAAGTTGTGGGGATTGACTCTGTGGTACCGGGGGCGGAATTGAACCGTCGACACACGGTTCATTCCCGGGTGTCAATGACAAGTCACTGGCCTAAATCGACCCTACTGTCGGGTCCGTCCGTCCTTACTTGGCCGGCCTTTGTCCAGCCAGGATTAGCTGGGCTTTATAAATCTTCGTTTGCACATCTTTCGCCGTTGCAACCGCTTTAGGAAAATCCTCCTGAATCACCAGCTTGCTGATAGAATCTTTGCCCTCTACGACCTCAGAGGCAATCGCCTCGACCTGGCCCCGCTGCTTGGGGGACAAATTTTTCTTTGAAAGATCGTTTTTCACTTGATCGAAGTTGCTGTCGATCACAAGTTGCATGCCACTAAGTTCCCGGGACAAAGCGTTTCGTTTGGCTTTGGCGATATCGGCAGCCTTGCCAAAATAAATTTTGGCACTCTCAAAAAGCACCTTTGCGGTGGCTATTTTGCCTTCCCTTGCGGCAGCCTGAGCATGGTCCCAGGCTTTCTGGGCTTGCTGGAAATCTGTCGGTGCGAGGTCGTCGGCATGAAGGCTCTTGGCTCCATCCATAGCATTCTGGGCTTGCTTCATTTCCACTTCCGAACTCCCACCTTCGCACCCGTAAGAGGTAAGTAGCACTAAGAGGCTTAAACTGATATAAAACCGAATTCTCATTGTTGATCTCAATTTGACTTTAGCACCAAGGCTCGGCGACCCAGCATTTTTTCAATTAACTTGTGCAGTAGACCTCAAAGACGAAGTTCACGGGCAAAGTTTCGGACAAAGTGGAAGGTTTTTGAAATTAGCGGCGCCTGTAACTTAATTATATGGTGCCGGGGGGCGGAATTGAACCGTCGACACACGGATTTTCAGTCCGTTGCTCTACCGACTGAGCTACCCCGGCATTCCCGTTTGCTCAGAAACAAATCAGAAAAAATCAGATAAAGCGCCAAGCTTTATACCATTGGCAGAAAGAAAAATCCACCCAAGATATTGAGATTTACGATTGACGATTTACGATTGACGATTTGAAAGCGGCGAGAGGCCGGCAGTCCCTGGAAATCGGTCGGGATACGAAGCCGCGAGCATCGGCGGAACCGCAGGCGGCGTGCCGTCCAGCTCCTCCAGAATCTCCATCGCATTCACCAGCGCCTGCCCGCGAAAATGATTGTTGGTGATTGCATAGGTCTCTTCCGTGCTCTGGTGCACTTTCCGGATCTGCCCTGCAAGCTGCCGGATCTCCTGCTTCGTATAAAGATAGTCATACCGGGCATCCCGGCCGGCATCCTCCTTGAACCAGTTTCCGTAATTGCGCCCGTGCAGCCGGAAATACCCCAGCCGTGCCGTCGCCCGCTCTCCCGGCTGAATTGAATTCCCGATCAAAGGCTGATCTACATTGCAGAAGGCCACGCCCTGCTCCCGCAGAAAACCGTAAAAGTCTTCCTCATTCCAACTCCCGTGCCGAACCTCCAATACGAGCGGGAAATCCGCCAGCATGCGAAACAGCCGTTCCAGATACTCCATGTTCTCCGGCACACGCCGGAATCGCCACGGGAACTGGAGCAGAAGAGCCCCCAGCACTCCTGCCTCCGCCAGCGGCGCCATCGAGCGCCGCATATTATCGCAGTCCGAAATCAGCGATAATGGCTCCGACGCCCGCCCCTCATGCGAGATCTTGCGCCACGCCTTCGCCGTGAATCTGAACCGCCGATTGTTATAGACGCGGCGAGCCCATGACGCCGCGTCCCTCGGTCGCGGCGGCGCATAGAACGAGCTATTGATCTCGATCGTGTCACAATAATCGGCAAGAAAGGCAAGAGAGTCGAATGACGCCGAGGCAGGATAAACAATCCCCTCCCAGTCTTTATAATTCCACCCCGCAGGTCCGACGCGCAACGAGGAGTTCCGCGCGGCCAGTTGAAACAAGGAACCCTGGAACATACGATTCGAGATTCGAGATTAAAGGCTGTGCTTAAACCGGGACGACGCCGATCGGCGCGCCTATCCTCAGGTTCAGCAGCGATGCAGCCGAACCATCTTTCACTGCAATCTCCAGATATCCGGTCGAGCCCGGTACAACAAACATTTCCCCCGGCTTCCCTTCCCCGTAGGTTTTGTGAAAAATTGCGACTTCCCGCTGACTGGAAAGAATGATCTTTGAGGCGGGCGGCACATCCGACGGCTTCAGATTTGTAATAAGGTTGCCGAACTGATCGACAGCCAGGATAGCTGCCTGAATCACCCCTTCCCTCACTTTTTTGGGAACCGGGATTTTCAGCCGAACGGGCGATGTCAGTGCAGGTCCCAGTCCGGCTGCTCCTCCATTACGCGGGTCAGGATGCCGTTGTCGGGAGCGACAAAAAAATGTCCTCCCGCCGAGGCGGCCAGCGCTTTGCGCGCGGTGCCCACCCCGGGATCCACAACGACAAGATGGATTGTTTTCGGAGGGAAGAGCGACCAGGCCTGCCCCAGAGTAAATGCGCCGCCGAAAATATCCTGCGGCGGCACACTATGACTGATATCCACGAGCGTAAGCTCGGGATTGACGCTCAACATGACCCCCTTCATGGCCGCCACAAAGTGGTCGCGCAACCCGAAATCGGTCAGCAATGTTATGATTCCCATATTTGCTCTTGTCCCCCTGGCCGGATCCCGCGGCGCCTTATTTGCGATAAAGAATATGCTATTCTAGAACACGATGAAACCTGGAATCTATCTGGATAATAGCGCGACAACGCGCATGGATGAATTCGTACTCGAAGCCATGCTGCCCTGTTTCCGGCAGAATTTCGGAAACGCCAGCTCGGTCCACCTGTTTGGACAGGAAGCGAGAGCAACGGTCGAGGCTGCCCGCCGCTCCGTGGCGGAGCTTCTGGGTGCCGATACGCGGGAAATTGTTTTTACGTCCGGCGGCACGGAGTCGGACAACGCGGCTCTCTGGGGAATTTTTCGAAGCGGCTATCGCCCGGGCAATCACATCATCACCACAAAGATCGAGCATCCGGCAATCCTGGCAACCTGCAAAGCGATCGAGAGCGCCGGAGCGGAGGTTACGTATATCCCCGTGGATTCCTCCGGCCGCGTCGATCCGGGCGCGGTTGAAAATGCGATCCGGGAAACCACTTTGCTCATCTCCGTAATGCACGCCAACAATGAGACCGGAGTCATTCAACCCATTGAGGAGATCAGCCGGATAGCCAGGCAGCACGGAATCGTCCTGCACACGGATGCTGTCCAGTCGATCGGGAAGATTCCGACCGACGTGCGCCAGCTTGGTGTGGACTTGCTTTCGATGTCCGGGCACAAGATTCATGGCCCGAAAGGAATCGGAGTCCTGTTTATTCGAAAGGGGACGCGAATCGCTTCCTTCATGACCGGCGGCTCCCACGAAAGAAAGCGCCGCGCGGGAACCGAGAATGTGCCGGGAATTGCAGGAATCGGCGCTGCCGCAAAGCTCGCGCGCGAAAGGCTTCCTGAAATGCAGAGCCGGGTTGCAGGATTGCGGGACCGCCTGGAGAATCAGGCGATAAAGCAAATTTCGGGAGGGCGCATCAACGGCCAGGGCCCCAGGCTTCCGAATATCTCCAATATTTCTTTCGACCGGCTTGAAGGCGAAGCGGCCGTGATAGCCATGGATCTGGAAGGAATCGCCATTTCGACGGGATCCGCCTGCACTTCCGGCTCCCTGGAACCCTCGCACGTCCTGATGGCAATGGGCCTGCGCCCTGAAGTTGTTCAGGGCTCACTGCGTTTCAGCCTCTGCTATCACAACACGGAGCAGGAAATCGAACGGGCGATTCAAACGCTGGAGACAGTCGTTCAGAGGTTGCGAAAGCTCGCAAAGCGAA
>JBEKKY010000478.1:0-2772 GCA_050010475.1 Acidobacteriota bacterium
ATCATTTGGGCCAAGGGGAGCGAGGTTCTCAAATGGGAAATCAAACCGGGCGTTCAAAAGCTGACCTCACTGGAAATCGGCATTGCTGGAGCGACGGGCGTCTCCGGCGGTTCGGCTCATACGATTCCCGCGCTACTCCTACCTGACCAGATTGGAGGGAATAAGCTCTCGGCGATGACTGACCTAATGCGCCTGCCGGACGAAACCGTCGATGGCACGTCCTGTTTCAAATTAAAAGGCAAGTTCAGCGACTTCAAACAACCAAGGACGTTATGGTTTGAGAAGGCGACATTCCTTCTCCGGCGCATCGTCGAGCAGTTGGACTTGGCCAAACAAACAACGGATTATCGGCCCGAAGTTGATAAGGATATTTCTGCCAAGGAACTGGAATTCAACGCGCCCAAGAATCAGTGAACCGGCAGGCTGACCAGTCTGTGATCGCAGTACCGGCCGCATTCTCTGTGCTCCGAAAGATGACCTGCCCTCAACAATTAAATTTTCGAAACTCCCCTCAAGCCCCGATCGAGGAGTAGCCCGGGCGGCTTGGGCGGATTATGTCCCAGAACGCCGTATCTCGGGAGTTACTCCAAATCCACGTGTCCGGTTTCGCGATTAGCAGGACCTAGCCCGACTTTGACAACTGAGGGGGTCGCGCGCCTGTAAATTATTGAGAATATTAGAAGGCACTCTCAAAAGTCTTCACTACACATTCATCTTCAGTTTGGGCATCGTGGGCTTCTTATCCAAGAGCTCAGGCCTTGGCTGAGGCGGAAGTTTTAGGTCCAATCTGGAAAGCAGCAGGAGATGTTCGGCATCCGGCTCGGTGTACCTGGGCAACCGAAGCTCTCTGCCGTCGGTCGTGGGCAGATAAACATCGACCAGTTGGATCGACGCAAACTTTTCGAGAACAGACCGCACTGTCAGGCCGGGAGCGAGGGCTTTCAATCGTTGCTGCAAGGTCACCTGGAGGCAGTACGACAGGAAGGCTACAAAGATATGGGCTTCGATCCTTTCGTCTTTCTGGTGATGAATCGGCCGAAGGGATAAATCCATCTTGAGAGTCTTGAACGCCTGTTCAACCTCGACAAGTTGTATGTAGTACTTCCACAGCGTGGATGCATCCTCGCCGATTAGGTTCGAACGAAGCAGGTATTGTCCTTCCTGTTTTCGGAGCTTGCGAAGCTTGTCTTTGCACAAACGGAAACGGAATGTTTCTGGCGATACTTTTTGATGCGGGTCGGGCAATGATAACTCCACCAATCGGGCTGCATTGCCAGCTTCTTTTTTAGCCGCTCCGATTTTCATCAGCAGTCGATCGCGATCCAGTTTCTGCCCGCTCAGTTCGCGGAGCCGATTCCAGTATTGTTTCAGGCGGCGACGCCGCATGGCGCGCTCTTTCGCCTGACGGCTTGTGCTGCAAGCCAGCACGTACAGTTCCCCGTCTTGTTTAAGCAGTTTGACACTCAAACTGTCGCGCACCTTTTCCCACGGCAGGAGCAACAACGGGGCTTCGAGTTTGTTCAGCCTCCCTTTCGGTGTTCCCACGAGATAATGGATCGGTGTCTCCGATTTCCGCATCTCCGTTAGCACTTCTTCCGTGGGAATTCCCCGGTCCATGATCCATACGCGCCGGGCTTTGCCATACTGACTTTCAATCTTGTTTAAAAACTGCCGGAGGGTAGTTCGATCGCTTGTATTCCCGTCCATCACTTCGTAACAGAGGGGAAAGCCTTCTGGAGTTACCACAAGAGCAATAACAACCTGTACGCAATCCGAGCGTTTATCACGGCTGTACCCGTAACGCCTCTTGCCTGCACCTGGAGGATCGCACTCAAAATACGTGCTGGTCAAGTCATAGAGGAGAACATCAAATCCGGCATTGAAGAGATCCTGCCAACGCTGTCTCAGAAAGCCGAACATTCCCTCTTTGTGCTCAACCAGCTTATCCAGGCATCGATAAAGGTTCTGGTACGGAACTGCGGCACCTTCTTCACCAAGCAGATCTCCCACAGCGCTGTTGCCGTACCATTCACGATGGAGCCGCCATTCGCTTCCGGGCTGGATCAGCCTGTAACACACCAGAATCTTCAATATGTTCAGCCAACGCGTCCCTTCCCGGCTCGGCGGCAGCTTTCCCGCCCAGTAGCGGTCCAATTGCAGCTGGTCCCATAAGAGCAGAGCCATCCAGCAGGAGCCCCATTGCCGCGGCCGATTCAATCGCATCTGATTTACATGAACATGAATCACATCGTGATCGGTCGACTGCACTTTCCGATCTTCAGGGAATAGAGAGATCCGGCGTGGCTTCTTTTTTCCGCTTTCCAAGATCTCTATCGAACGCCACCAGGCTTCTCGCTGACTATCGTTGATCTCGCCAAGATAGAGCACATGTTTTTGTGCAATGCGGCCACCACTGATCCGGTGATTCTCAACGATGCTCCAATATCGATGCTCTTTGCCGTCCTTTTTGCGCGTGGTCATTCGCAGGAACATGCGCCCATTGTCTACGAAATGCGGGGGGCTGCAAGGGGGTAGGTCTTCACTACACGGGCTTTTTGCCTCTTTTGAGCAATGCCCCTCTTGATTTCAAAAGACTTATCTGTGCGGAAGTCTCAAATTTTTCCGATTTCGCGGCCCAGTTGTCAAAGTCGGGTTAGGGTTCCCAGTTAAACGCATAATCGAGGAACGGGAGAATTTTTAACCGGTGTGCCTCCGTGCTGAGCAAGCTGGCGCCGTCCATCTGGATTGCAATATTCTCCCGCCTTTCGGCCC
>JBEKKY010000479.1:0-2761 GCA_050010475.1 Acidobacteriota bacterium
TCTATAGAAACCCTCCGGGTGGGACGATAAGTTTGCCGAGGAGCGACGATGAACAACATTGGAGCGGTCGTCAGTTTTTCGGCAAACGAGTACAAATTCCTGGCTCCCTGTCTCAAAGAACTGCACAGATTCTGCGATCAGATCGTCGTCTCTTACGGCGACCACCTGTACGACGGCACTCCGGAAAACCTCGAATTGATTCAAAAGGCAAAGAGCGAACATCAGGATCTACAATTCATCGAGTTTGCCTATGACGGCAGATTCAAGAACCTGGGCACCATGTTCTGGGGCGGGTTCCAACGGGTCGTCGGACTGGAAGCATTGCGAGCCTCGATGGAATATGTCCTGCTGATCGATGTCGACGAAATCATCGAATCGCGGCTTTTCATGCGGCTCCTGAGAGAATCGAATTACCGCAATTACAACTTTTTGAGCCTGGTCTCCTTCTGGTATTTCGGAAGCACTTCAATGCAGGCCACACAACTCGAAGAAGGTCCGATAATGGTGAAACGGGCGGTACTTCAGCCCGGCTGGCTCGTCACTCCGGCCGACAGGGGAATCCTGAAGGCCATCATCCCCGATCCAAAGCTGAGCACGGTTACCTATGGGGACAAACCGATGGTCCATCACTACAGTTGGGTTCGGTCAAAAGAGGAAATGCTGCAGAAGGTGAAATCGTGGGGGCACAACAAGGACCGCGACTGGACAAAGCTCGTTGAGGAACATTTTGCCCGGCCCGAGAGCGAGCGGTGCGGGGAGGGATTCAGGGATTTCGTGCACGGCTATTCCTACACTAAGGTGATTCCCTACATCTCGATGGAAGATAAAAAGTGACTGTCCTGACGACCGGGGGCCCGACAATGCGCGGATGCGCGTCGGCATGAGTGGCGGTCAGGAGGCTTTGCGGGTTCCTGGGAAAGATCGTTGGCCGGAATAGGAGCAGGAAAATCATGTTGCAGTTCGACTGGTCGTGCACGGCAAGAGACTTGGTCCTGTTCATCCCCAACTATGGCCGCAAGAACTATCTCCGCTCGTGCCTGGCCAGCCTGACTCAAACACGGGTCCCGCGCGAAAGGTGGTTGGTGCTCGTAGGGAATGACGGCCTGGACGAGCCGATGGATGATCTCGAGGCGGAATTCAACCTGAGGTGGTTTACGCTTCGCCGCGCGCACCAGGAAATTCCCAGAAATGGCGCCTTCATTCGTAACTATGTCATCAAGCGGTGCCGCTCCATTTTTCTTTTTCAGAAGGATCCCGAGGTCGCGCTGGTATCCGGCAATCCTGATTACGACATCATTCAACATATGATGGAGATCGGGCCCTTTAAAATCTGGCGAAATGGCCGGCCATTCGACATGGAATTCCCGGACGAGTTCATATCCTCAGGCTTCCCGATCGATCGGCGGTTCATTCCCAAGTGCATTCCTCCGGCGCCGGGATTGGTCGGCACCCACTGGGGTTTTTGCATCCGTACCGACGACCTGCGGAATATCCGAGGTTATGACGAGCGGTTCACCTCCTATGGTCCCGAGGACGGCGACCTGCTTCGCCGCCTTATCCGTCTGGGCTTTACCTTCCGTTACGATCCCTATGTTTATGCGCTTCACGTGCATCATGCGGTGGAGAATGCGGGGCACGAACGAATGTGCGCCCTGGGCAAGGCCATTGAAATCGACCCGCCGGTTCGAAATGATCCGGATTTGTGGGGCGAGGGCGCCACGGAACTGTAAAATCAGGCGTTCCGGCCGATCCTCGAGAGGTCGGAATAAAAGGCATTGGGTCCACCTCATCATGAAGATATTTTTAACGTCTCTGCTCCGGCCAATGTGTGCTCTAGCACCGGCCTGCGGATTTAACAAGCCGAAGAGCGAGGTAGAGAGCGAGAAAATTGATGACATAACCAAGATACGCTCCGGCGATGACATCACTCACGAAATGGTAATTTCCGGCAACCAGGGCGAGCGCGAGTGCCGCCCAGAGCGAAATCCACCAATTACGCAGCCGCGGGAATATGCGATAGAGCGCAATGAACACAGGTGTGAACACGGACATATGTCCGGAAGGGAACGCCCCAGGAACTCCGTCGTCGTGCAGAAACTGGAATTGGGCCTGGCCCGTGCCGGCCAGCCATTGCCTTGGGTTCAGACGGCCAAAAAAAAGCTGTAGCGCGTCTTTGGCTGCAAACGAAAGCAGGGAGGCAAAACCGATTGTCGCAAATATCGGTCTCAGCGGCGACTTGCTTTTTCTGAACGTAAGCCAGGCATAACCTGTCCAGGAGGCTGCGGAAATCGCCAGCATTACAGGAAGGAGCAGGTCGGGAACAGCCGCTTCATGGGAGGCAATCACCTGCGGCATGTTCTTATCTAACAGCAACGCGACAGGGCCATCAATCCAGCGGATACAGATGAGTACGTCGCATGTCAAAAACAGAAAGCTGATGACGAATCGCTTCAGATTCAAAGGAAAACCTCAGCAATGAAATGAGCGGTTTGCTGTGCCGGAGCATCTTAGCAGATTCGGATAATAATCGCGGGCTCCAAAAAAATGGGTCTTCTCCAAAGCGAGTGGGTAAATTTTCGATCTCAACCCAATCTCCGATCAACAATTAAGTAAAATTTCTGCCATATCAGGAATATGACATTGGCAAGCTGGGGGCCGCAGGCCCCATTGCCTGCAATTCTTACCTCGGTTCCGAAAAGCCCAAATTCCCATTGGGGGCGGCCTTGCCGTAATGAGCTTGCGCTGCCAAAGCCGCATTCAG
>JBEKKY010000480.1:0-3568 GCA_050010475.1 Acidobacteriota bacterium
AAGCCTGGTCTATAATGCAATATCTAAACCGGAATGTCATGGGGTGGAGATCAGGCAACCTCCACCAATATCAAAAATCTTGTTGCGGCTTTTCGCTGCGTATGGAGTAGAAAGATGCCAATGAACCCCTCGGTTTGCAGCAGACGCACACTGCTCAAAAATATGGTCAAGCTTGGCGGAATAGGGGCGGCGGGTTGTTTTATCCCGATTATCCCTTCCAGTCTGAAAGCGTTCGCTCAAGCAAAGACAGAATCCAAGCCTGCGCAAATCGGGGAGTCGACGCTGATCCTGTTGGGCACGCAAGGGGGGCCGGGCGTTAGTCTGTCTCGCAGCGAAACCGCCAGTGTGCTGGCAGTCAAGGGACAGCTTTACCTCGTCGACTGCGGCTATGGCACACTGCGCGCCTTGATTCAGGCCGGTTTGAACTATAACGACCTGGCGAATGTGTTTCTCACCCATAAAGCGGACACAGAAATCCGCGTGGTCGATGAAGGCCGAACCGTCAGGCCTGAGAGCCTGTTTCACGGCCACGACCTGAGCGTATCCGGCGTAACCGAAATCTATCGCGACGAGCGAGTGACCGTAAAAGCCGCTGAAAACACACATTTCCCTGAGCGCGCAAAGAAAAAGATGCCTTATCGATCGTTTGCCTATCGATTCGAAATGGCGGATCGTTCGGTTGTATTTTCCGGCGACACCGCCTATTCCAAGGGATTGGTCGAACTGGCGCAGAACGCCGATGTGTTTGTGTGCGAGGTGTTGGATATGGCAGTGCATCAGCAGATGGAGAGCGCAGCAAAGGAAGCTGCAGCCAAAAACACGGAAAGCATTGCGCGCCACGTTCTGGAAACCCATTCCACTGCTGAAGACGTTGGGCGCATGGCCGCTGAGGCCAAGGTTAAGACTGTTGTGCTCAATCACCTGGTAGGCGGCCCAAGTTCCCAGAACAGCTTGGAGCCGTTCGAATCAGGCCTCATCGCATCCGTGCACAAGTTTTTCTCCGGCAAAGTGATTGTCGGCCGCGATCAGATGCGGGGCCAGCGCGACTCACATCCCGGGCCAAGGGGAATTCGGGAATTGCGTAGCCTGTCCCCCGTATTTCCTATTTCCAGAAAAGCGCAGCCGTTCCAGGTTGCTCCGGTTCCTGTTTTTTACTCGGCATCCCGTATAGACGGCGCAAAGCTCGCATCTTTTTCGGCAATTATCAGCAATGGAGCGGATATGAAAAATTCTTCTAAAACTATGGCGGCAATTCTGTTCATCATTGCTGCAGCAAAATGGGGGATGGTTTTATGACTTCATACTCAGTCCCAGGAGTTGAAAGTCAGCCACAGGTTGCGCCGCCGCCTGTTTCAGACATTTCACGAAGTCGGCGTGGCTTCTGGGCACTGATTGTCACCCAGTTCCAGGGTGCCTTCAGCGATAATGTGCTGCGCTACCTCCTTCTGGGTTTGGTGGTAGCCCCACAACTGTCTGAACGAAGCGGCAATCGTCTGGTTTCAATCATCATGCTGCTGTTCTCAGTACCCTTCATCCTGTTCAGCATGAGCGGGGGATACCTTGCAGACCGTTTCTCCAAGCGCAGTGTGACGATCTACACGAAATATATGGAGATAGGCTCCATGCTCATAGCCACCATCGGGTTGGCACTCCATTCTCTCCCGATCGAACTGACGGGGCTCTCCCTGGTTGCGACTCAAGCTGCGTTGTTCGGACCATCGAAGTATGGGCTGCTGCCCGAACTGTTGCCGGAAAAGCGTCTGTCCTGGGGCAATGGGATTATTGAACTGGGAACATTTCTAGCCATAATCACCGGAACCGTTACTGGCGGGGTCCTGGCCGATCGCCTGCATGGGCACGAGGTGTATGGAGGATATCTTCTGCTGGCATTGGCATGCTTCGGAGTTTTTAGCAGCCTGGGCGTTGACCGCGTGCGTGCTGCCGCTCCAGGAAAGAAATATCGCGCCAACTTTTTAGGTGACCTTTGGGCAAACATCAAACTGATGCGAAAGGATCGTTCTCTGTACCTCGCGGTACTGGGCAATACCTATTTCTGGTTTCTGGGCGCGTTGCTGATGTCCACCGTGCTGGTCTACGGCAAGTACATTCTAAGGGTCGGCACAGAACAATCGGTGTATCTGAATGCCGCCCTGGCGATAGGCATCGGCATCGGAAGCCTGGCCGCCGGTTATCTTTCGGCAGGCAAGATCGAATATGGACTGATTCCTCTCGGGTCGATCGGAATCACATTAACCTGCCTGGCGCTTGGGTTCGTTCACGTCAGCTATCTGGGCGTGGCCGCACTGCTGGCCACACTTGGATTCTTTGCCGGTTTCTTTGCGGTTCCAGTCAATGCGCTCGTCCAGCATCGTCCCGCTGAAGACCAGAAGGGAGGGATTATAGCGGCTGCCAATCTGCTTTCCTTTGTAGGCACGGGACTGGCAGCCGTCGTCTATTTCCTGCTGACCGACATAGCAACTCTGAATCCGCGCGGGGTCTTCTTTACCGCCTCTCTTCTGACCGCAGCTGGGACGGTCTATGTTCTGATCCTGCTGCCGGAATGGTTCATGCGGCTTATCTTGTGGTTGATAACCAATACGGTTTATCGCATCTCGATTGTGGGTCGCGACAATATCCCGGAAAAAGGCGGCGCTCTATTCGTTTGCAACCACATGTCCTTTGTGGATGGATTGCTATTGATCGCCTCAACTGATCGCCCCATCCGGTTTTTGGTTTATAAGGGAATCTACGAACTGCCGGTTGTAAAGCCGTTTGCGAAGATGTTGCGAGCCATCCCTATCTCCAGCGAGCAACGGCCGCGTGAGATGATTCGGTCTCTCCGCGATGCCAGTGACGCATTGAGTCAGGGCGAGGTGGTCGCTATCTTCGCAGAGGGTCAAATCACACGGACCGGCCAAATGCTGCCTTTCCGGCGGGGATTTACGCGCATCATGAAAGGTGTCGATGTTCCAATAGTCCCGGTCAATCTGGACGGTGTATGGGGCAGCATCTTCAGTTTTGCCCGGGGCCGTTTTTTGTGGAAGATCCCGGGCCGCATACCCTATCCGGTTACGGTCAGCTTTGGCGCCCCTATGCCGGCTACATCAACTGTGACCGAGGTGCGTCGGGCGGTACAGGAACTTCAGTCCGAGGCGTTTCATCTGCGCCGCCGGCGAATGACGACTCTCGACGCTGCGTTCTTCCGCAGCGCCCGCATGCATCCGCGCAGATTCCTCATGGCCGATGGCCGCACGCCCAAACTCCGTTTTGGCGCCGCTCTAGCCAGGACTGTATTTCTTGCGCGGCGTTTGCGTCTGCTGTGGCAGGGCCAGGATATGGTCGGAATCCTGTTGCCGCCGTCCGTGGGCGGAGCGCTCGTAAACTACGCCGCCTCGTTCATGGGTGTTGTTCCGGTGAATTTGAACTATACTGCCAATAATGAAGTCATTGCTTCGTGCGCATCCCAGTGCAATATTCAGACGGTTGTGACCTCTAAAGCATTTCTAGAAAGATTTCCCAAAATAGAGATACCGGGCAGAGCATTGCTTCTGGAAGATCTGGCTGCTGA
>JBEKKY010000481.1:0-2743 GCA_050010475.1 Acidobacteriota bacterium
ACTCAGGCAAAGATCAAGGATGCGATCAAGGAGCACAAGCTGAACCGGGTGATCGTGGCGTCCTGTTCTCCGAGAACCCACGAACCGATGTTCCGAGAAACGGTGCGGCAAGCCGGATTGAACAAGTACCTGTTCGAAATGGCAAACATTCGCGACCAGTGCTCCTGGGTTCACATGAAGCAGAAGGCCGAAGCAACGGAGAAGGCGGAGGACTTGGTCCGGATGGCAGTCGCCAATGCGCGGCTGATCCAGCCCCTCGGTGAAGTCGCGTTGCCGGTGATTCACAAAGCGATTGTGATCGGAGGCGGCATCGCCGGCATGACCTCTGCTCTGAAAATTGCCGACCAGGGCTATGAGGTGTATCTCCTCGAAAAAGAAGACAGGCTCGGAGGCAACCTCCGGAACCTCCACTACACCCTGGATGGCCAGGATGTCGGCGCATTGCTTCAGGGCACCATTGAGCGGGTTAAAAATCATCCGCTCATCCACGTCATGATGAATGCCCGTGTCGTGGATTCCAGCGGCTCCAAGGGCAACTTCACCACGGGCGTAAAAGTTGGACCGAACGGCGACTATCAAAAGATCCAGCACGGCGTCGCGGTCCTCGCAACCGGCGCTTATGAATGGAAACCGAACGAGTTCCTTTACGGCCAGGATCCGAGGGTCGTCACCCAGCTCGAATTAGAAGAAAGAATTTTCGGCAAGTCCGCCGACATCGCCACGGCCAAGAAGGTCGTGATGATTCAATGCGTAGGATCCAGAAACAAGGAACGGCCGAATTGCAGCAGGACCTGTTGCGCAACGGCCGTCAAGAACGCTCTGAAAATCAAGGAACTGAATCCCAGCGCGGAGATCACGGTCCTCTACCGGGATGTTCGGACTTACGGGCTGGCAGAGCCTTATTACGCCAAGGCGCGCGAAAAAGGCGTTCTGTTCGTCCGATATGAGCCCGAAGAACCGCCTGAAGTCAAAAAGGACGGGCAAGACCTGACAGTGTCCTTCCTGGACAAAGTCATCCGGGAGCGGATGAGTGTCACGCCGGATCTGTTGGTTCTCTCGGCTGCAACGCTTCCAAGGGACAACGAAGATATCGCCTCAGTCCTGAAGCTTCCGCGCACTCTGGAAGGGTTCTTCCTGGAAGCCCATATGAAGCTGCGGCCGGTTGATTTTGCGTCGGACGGAATGTATCTTGCCGGAGGCGCCCACGGGCCGAAGCTGATCACCGAGACGATCTCCCAGGCAAGCGCTGCGGCAGCCCGGGCATGCACCATCCTGTCGAAAGAAAAGATGATGGTTGGCGGGATTGTTGCGGTGGTTGATGGCGACCGCTGTGCGGCCTGCCTGACGTGCGTGCGAGTATGCCCCTATGACGTTCCGGTTATCAACATCGAGGGGGCGGCGGAAATCGATGTGGCAAAATGCAAGGGCTGCGGCAGTTGTGCGGCCGAGTGCCCGGCTATGGCCATCGAGCTGATGCACTTCAGGGAGGCTCAGCTTTGGGCAAAAGCCAAAGCGATGGCAATCTCCCGAGGCGCAGCGTAGAGAGGAAAACTGGGGACGCCTCCCTTATTTCCGCTTCGCGGAATAAGGGAGGCGTCCCCAATCAAGGAGACAAGGATGGAAGCGGTACAACAAACGGCAGAGGGAAAAGTAAAAGCGGCAGAATTCGAACCCGAGATCGTGGCCTTCTGCTGCGAGCATTGAGCGTACAGCGCTGCGGACCTGGCAGGTTCGATGAGGCTCAGCTACCCGACGAGCGTTAAAGTCGTGAAGGTCCCCTGTACTGGCAGAGTGGACGTCCTTACAATGCTCAAGGCTTTTGAATCCGGAGCGGATGGAATCTACATCGCAGGATGTCTCGAGGGAGAATGCCACTTCCTGAAAGGCAACTTAAGGGCCAGGAAACGGATGCTGTATCTGAGAAAGTTACTGGCGGAAGTGGGGATAGAACCCGAACGGGCTGATATGTATAACTTGAGCTCCGCTCAGGGACAAAGATTCGCTGCGATCGCGACAGAAATGACTGAAAAAGTACGCGCCTTGGGACCAAGTCCGATAAAAAAGGGGCAGAGCGCATTCAAGGCGTAATATGGGTTCCCCGTTCCCCGTTTTCGGTTCCCCGTTGAAAACTACTCGGGGAAACGGCGAACGGCAAACGGGGAACGTGTTTAGGAGGAATCAATGATAGTAGGGAACAGGAAGCCGATGGAAGAAATCCTGGAAATGGTCAAACCCTATAAGAAAGTACTGCTCCTCGGTTGCAGGGAGTGCATCACTGTCTGTGCCGCGGGAGGAGAGCGGGAAGTCGGGGTGTTGGCATCGGAATTGAAATTGTCCCGGGCAAAAGACGGTCAGGAGATCGAGATCAAAGAGTTCACTCTGGAACGGCAGTGCGATTTCGAGTACATCGACCAGATCAAGCCGTTTGTGGATGAGTATGAAGTAATTGTCTCGATGGCATGCGGAGCGGGAATCCAGTATACAGCCGAGCGTTTTCCCAAAAAGCCAGTGTTCCCTGCTATCAACACGACTTTCCTGGGGGTGACGCTCGAGCAGGGCCTATGGGCGGAGCGGTGCCAGGGATGCGGCGAATGCATCCTGCACTTGACCGGCGGTGTGTGTCCTGTCGCCCGCTGCGCCAAAAGCCTGTTCAACGGTCCCTGCGGAGGATCTTCCGGCGGAAAGTGCGAAGTGAGCAAGGAAACCGATTGTGCGTGGCAAATGATCATCGATAAGCTGAAGG
>JBEKKY010000482.1:0-2743 GCA_050010475.1 Acidobacteriota bacterium
AAAGAATCGAAGAAAATCGCGACAGTTTTCTCAACGGATGCAGGAGCAACCTGCTGGTCGCGTCTATGAAATTTATTCAGCGCTTCTAATTTGCATTCCGGTAAACCGTCGCCTCAGGGGGCGCGACTTGAAAGGGCTCTGCCGCTGCGGCGTTGCCGTCCAGGCGCCCTTTCAGGACTTTAACCACTTGCCTCCCTCTGGGAGGGCTGCCTGATGCCACCCGCTCTCCGCGTGGAGTGTTCATTTAGGAGTTGCCGATTGCAGGTTTCAACCTTGAGCGCGACCTGGCTCGGATGCCGGAACGAATGAGATCCGTCGGACCCCAATTCGGATTGTCAGACAATAATCGCACCGTGTGTCGCAGCCCAGCCAGGCTCTCCAGGAATTCGATCAAAGCGGCACGCATTGCAACCCTCAGATCTTGTTTGCGCACCCCTGCGTATTCAGCCAATCGGACGATTTCAAAAACGAGATCGACCGATTCAGTTGAATTCAGGCGCTTCGCTTCGGTCTCTAAATAAGAAATCAGTGTGCCCCAATCGTTGAAGTTGCCCGCGGCTTCCTGGAACCTGCGCGCTTTTTCGATGTAATTCCCAAGTCCGCCCGGCCAGATAGAAGAAAAAATTTCAATGGTGTAGCGCGCCTTTTTGGCTGCGACGCGCAGTGAATGCAGATCTGCATCCGTGGATGCCTCAAACTGCCTGGTCGGACCACATTCTGCGAATGATGCAGCAAAGCCGTCCAGAATACGGCAAAATCGTGCCGCTGCAGTGACGCGCTTGGGAAAGAATGTCGGCTGGGAAGAAATCATCGAATGCGAACGGATCGCCTTCGATGAGGATGAGCATGGCGGCAATTCTTTTATTTCACTGGGTTCCATTACTGAAATCAGGAAATCAATCTTGGAGCGGATCCGAAGAGGATCAATCCGTCCCAATCTTTTCTCCAGCCGGGCTTTCTGCTTTCTCAATTTAGAAGACAAGCGCCCTTGCAGGTAACCGAGGCAGGCGTGTCCTCTTTCTCCACGCTCATCTGCCAAGCTCTGCATCAGTCCATAGATAACAGAGGTCTCGCGCGGCTCACCGAGCAAGTGCGTGATCTGCCGCACAGCTTTGTAGCCCGTGTTGTATGGAAGCGGCGGAAACATGTCACGAAATGAATCCAGCGCCACCCGCATCCTTCTTGATTCGACACGAGTCTCGTGGACCGCTTTATCGCTGATGCTGGACACCAGTTGAGTCAAATGCCGGGTGAACACGTCCGCGCGAAAGCGAAGCGCCTCCATTCCAAATTCCTGATCCGTTAGTTTCATTTTCATAGGAGCTCGATTGGGAAAGAAACTATTTTAAGCACCGGCAGAACCCGAGATCAACTGGAATTGTCCGACCTATATACCAAAATTTAATGACAAATTTATATGTTCTTAATATTTTCATGGCATGACTTTGTCGGGCACGACGCAGGGTCCTTCTAGAGAATATAGAAGGAGATTTCCGAAAAGACTCTGTCCGCATCGGCAGACGAAAAGGACGATTTTAAATTACAATGAGAATTGCCGCTATCGACTTGGGTTCTAACTCCTTTCACATGCTGATAGCCAGTGTTCTGGGCCAGTCCTTCGAGACTCTTCTCCGGGAACGAATGACAATCCAGATTGGGAAGACTGCTCTGCTCTCAGGCCGGCTGGATCCGGAAGCGATGGAACGCAGTATGCAGTGCATGCAGGAATTCCAACGCCTGGCAATGGCGAGGCGCGTGGAACGGACTTTTGCTGTGGCGACCAGCGCGATCCGTGAAGCCGAAAATGGAGAGGAGCTCATTCATCAGATCGGAAAAACCACCGGCATAGCGGTTCGTGCGATTTCAGGTCGGGAAGAGGCCCGCCTCATTTATCTGGCGGTAAGGCAAAACATCGACTTTGGCAAAAGAAAAGCTTTGCTGATCGACATCGGAGGGGGAAGTGTAGAATTGACCGTTGCCGATTCCTCCAGGATATATTTCAGCACCAGCCAGAAGATTGGGTTTTTGCGGCTTCATAGCCGCTGTGTGACCAGCGATCCCATGAGCGATCGTGACAGGCGGTTGCTGAATAATCTCCTCAAATCCACTCTGTCGAATTCCCTGGCGGCTATCGGCAAATACGGTCCGGAAATTGTTGTTGCAACCAGCGGCATGGCGACAACATTGCAGCGAATTGTGCAGCGGCAGCAAACGATGCCGGGAAAATCCATGATCGTGACTAAGGACCAGATGCTATCGGTCCTGGAGATCGCCCTCAAGACAAAGTCTTTGCAGCGAGCCAACAAACTGGACATGGATATCTCGCGCTCGGAATATTTTCCAACAGCGCTTCTGTGCCTGGAGGCCATCGTAGAGGGAATAGGCGCTGACGAGTTTATTGTCAGTCCTTATAGTTTAAGAGAAGGGCTGGTTTATGATTTCATTGCCCAAAACCATGGGGCTCTTTTTAGCAAGAAAGAAGAAAACTCCGATGATTTGGGTCATCAGGCCGTTCTTGATCTTGCATCCAGATGCGCCTATCCGCGGGAACACTCGCACAGGGTCGCTCATTTTGCCGATCAGATATTCCAGCAAACCAAAGACCTGCATGGATTGGGGGAGAGGGAAGCGCGGCTTCTGAAACACGCAAGCATTTTGCATGACATAGGCTATCACATTTCCTATAACAAGCATCATAAGCACGGCGCCTACCTGATTATGAACTGCGAATTGAGCGGGTTCG
>JBEKKY010000483.1:0-2737 GCA_050010475.1 Acidobacteriota bacterium
TGTCCGTTTCGGCGGAGGCAACTCAGGAAGAGATTCAGACCGCTTATCACGAGCAGGCAAAACAGCTCCACCCTGATCGTTTTCAATCCGTCGGTTTTTCAGCTGAGGTCCGAGACAAGGCGCAGCAGGTCTTTGCCCTTATCAATGAAGCCTACCTCACCTTGAGAAATCCTGATTCGCGGGCCAACTATAACGAGGAGCTGCGCAAGAGGAGGTCCTCGGGCCCGAGACTCGAAACCGCACAATCGGAAGAGGCCGCTGAGGCGCTATTCCGGGAAGGCAAAGCCTTACTGGCCAGGGGCGATTCGGAAAATGCGGCGGAGCGTCTGAAAGGCTCAGTCTGGCTATGCCCGGAAAAGGCTCAGTATCTTTATCATCTCGGAATTGCCGAATCAAGCATTCCAAGGCTTAGAAAAAGCGCAGAGCAGCATCTGCTGAAGGCGGTTGAACTCGAAGGCGGGTCGGCAGAAAGCCACCTGGCATTAGCCAAGCTCTACATGGAGGTAAAGCTCCCCAGAAAGGCGGAATTGCATCTGCAGAAAGCGATTCTGTGGAACCCGGAGAATCGCGAAATCCAAAAGCTGGCGGCCGCGTTGAAGCAAATTCTATAGGTTGTGCAATCCGTGAATCCGGGCGTTTTGGCTTTGCAGAAAGGGTACGCCTCCCCCCGTTTCCATGTTAAGATTCGCTCTCGCGAGCAGCGCAATTCACCGCATTGCGGGTTTGTTTCCGTTCGGATGATAAATTCCGTCGGCAGTGAATGTGCATTGTCCTGAGTACAAACAATGGATAAATCGAAAAGAAAAACCGAATACGCCAAAGCCGGAGTCGACTATACCATTATGGAACCGTTCAAAATGGCGATGACCCGGGCCGGCAAGAAGACTTTAAGCTTTCCTGAAAAAAGAAACGTTTTTATTGACCAGAATGCCGCACATGCCCATGGGGCCGTCTTCGAATATCGCGGGAACCTGCCGCATATGTGGTGCAAAACCCAAGAAGACCTGGGAAACAAAAACTGGATTGCGGAGTGGATGTATCAAAACACGGGAAAAACGTATTACGATTCCATCGCTGTTGATACGGCTTTGATTGTTGTCAACGATGTCATCGCCCAGGGCGCAATGCCGGTAGTTTTTAACGACCAGCTCGAAGCAAGCGAAAGCGCATGGTACGCGGACGAAAAAAGGGCGAATGATTTTGCGGACGGGCTGGTCAAGATTTGCGAGGAAGTGGGGATGGCTCTGCCTGCCGGAGAATCGGCAAGCGTAAAATACGTTATAAATCCGGTTTCCCCAGTAAAGCAAATAGCCGCCCTCAGCGGTTCGGTCACAGGAATTATCGCACCTAAAGAGAACCTGATCACCGGCAAGAACCTTCGGGCAGGAGACCAGATCATCGCGGTTGCTTCAAGCGGCCTGCATGCAAACGGAATTTCGCTGGTCATAAAAAAGGCCTTGGAATTGCCGGACAAATTCCTGACCAGATTACCCAATGGAAAAACCCTGGGGGAAGAAGCCCTCATCCCGACACGTTCGTACGTTGCCCTGATAGAAAAATTGCTTGATGAAAAAATTGAGATCCATGCCCTTCTGCCCGGAACCGGCGATGGGGTCGGCAAAATAGCCTTTGACAAGCGCCCGTTTACCTACAAGATCCATTCCTGGCTGAAAGTGCCTCCGCTTATGGAATATTTCTATAGTGAACTTGGGGCTCCTCTCAGGGATTGCCTGAAAACATTTAACTGGGGAGCCGGTTACTACATTTACACGGACGCAAAGAATGCCGAACAAATCCTCGAGGTCGGAAAAAGCATCGGCTATGAATTGGCAAATGTGGGCGTCGTGGAAGAAGGAAAACGTGAGGTCCTATTTCGTCCGGGCAATATCACGTTAACCCCGCCTGGAGAGTAAAAATGGGGACGCCTCCCTATTTCACCTGTTTGCTCTCGTTTAAAAACTCAATCATGGGGTGAAATGGGGAGGCGTCCCCATTTTTATTGATTATTCTCAGGCTGGTCAGAATCCGTGGAATCTGTGGCGTTTTTATTTTTGGTTTCGTTCAGAACGTCAAGTGCAAGCTTGGCGGCGGACTGCTGGGCTTCCTTCTTGGTTCGGCCCGAAGATTCGGCAATGACCATGCCGTGAACGAGAACTTGGACGACAAAGGTTTTCCTGTGGTCCGGACCTATCTCATCCACGACACGATATACCGGCTCGGGCCCGCCTAGATTGTGCAGGTGTTCCTGAAGAGCTGATTTGAAATCGCCGTAGGTGAGCTGCTTGAGGTCGAGTCCGTTTAGGAACTCGTCGATCTGGCGACCCACGAAATCGGAAGCCGCTTCCACTCCGCCATCCAGGTACATTGCTCCAATGATCGCTTCGTAAGCGTCCACCACGATCGCCCGCTTCATCCGGCCTCCAGTCTTCTCTTCGCCTCGGCTGAGGCGGATAAAGTCGCCGAGGTGCATTCCTTCCGCAAAGCGCACCAGATTGGCTGCACTGACGAGGTATGCTTTGATTTTGCTGAGCTCTCCTTCTGTCAGTTCAGGGTAATGCTGATAAATGCGCGAGCTTATGACAAAACCCAGGACTGCATCTCCCAGGAATTCCATCGATTCGTTGTTGTGCAGGTTCTCTCCCTCATGCTCGTTAACGAAAGAGCGATGAGTCAGAGCTTGCGAAAGCAGTTCAGAGTTTTTGAAGCTGTACCCCAGAAGATTCTCCAGGTCGTGCGG
>JBEKKY010000484.1:0-2729 GCA_050010475.1 Acidobacteriota bacterium
AAAATCTCAAAAATTTTCCTCAGAAAACCATACGCCATCAACATGCGCGTGGAAGCCACATTCACGACCGTGATTCCACTTTTGTAAGCAATGGCCTTGATCGGGTTCTCGCAAGGCGGAGCTTCATCGGTAATGAGAGTTCCGTCCCGATCCGGTTTGTAGCTGTTCAGCACGTGGACCGGAATCTTTTTTCGGACCGCGGGAATGATGGTGGCCGGATGGAGCACTTTCGCTCCGAAATAAGCCAGTTCGGCCGCTTCATCAAAAGAAATTGCCTTGATTCGCCGCGCCTCCTTGACCATCCGCGGATCGGTGGTCATGATTCCGTCCACGTCCGTCCAGATCTGAATGTCGTCGGCATCCAGCGCGGCGCCTACAATGGCGGCGCTATAATCCGACCCCCCTCTCCCGATCGTGGTCGTGATCCCGTTGCGCGTGCGCCCGATAAATCCCTGGAAGACCGGAATCTTTCCCGCTTTAATCACGGGGCGGAGATGTTCAACCGTGGCCCGATCGGTCAAGTCAAACAAAGGGGCGGCGCGCGTAAAATTGTCGTCCGTGATGACACACTCACGGGCGTCCATGAGCTGAGCCGGCATCCCGTGGTTTTCAAGCACCTGCGTTAGGATCGCGGTGGAGAGCCGCTCGCCGTAGCTGGCGATTGCGTCTGTAATCCTGGGCGTGAGCTCACCGAGAGCCGACAGACCTTTGACGAGATCGCGCATCTCTTTGAAATACGCCTGGAGGGTTTCGGACACCCAATCCTCGGTAACCGCAATCCCCATCTTCTGCGCTTCCTTGAAATGTTTTTCCTTTACCTTGGTGAGCAGGTCCAGCGCTTCCTGTCGTTTCCCGCGGGCAGCCGTCTGCGCCGCTTCGAGCAGTTGGTTGGTGGTTTTGCCCATGGCGGAAGCTACGACCACAGGCTGTTTCTTTCGTCTGGCGCTGATAATTTCCGCCACACGCGTCATTGCTTCCGCATCTTGAACGGATGTTCCGCCGAATTTGCAGACTATCATAATACCGTTTCCCGTTTACGCGTTAACGCGTGAACGCGTTAACGGCAAACCTTTGTTTACAACATCCCTTGAGCCTTGAGCAGTTCCGCATTCAGGATGGAAGCGCCTGCAGCGCCGCGAACTGTGTTGTGGCCCATCAGGGTGAATTTAAAATCTAATATCGAACACGGTCGAATGCGCCCCACGAGTGTTGCCATTCCCTTCGAGCGGTTTACATCAAATCGGGGCTGCGGCCGGTCCTGTGCTTCCATCACGAGGAATGGTTCTTCGGGAGCGCTGGGTAGGTGAAGCTGCTGCGGCAGCCCGGAGTAATTCCTCAGCAACTCTGCAATCTCGGCAGCCGTTGTCTTCCGGGCCAGCTTGACCGAAACGGATTCGGTGTGACCGTCTTCAACCGGGACGCGATTGCATTGAGCGCTGACCGGAAAATCGGCCAAGTCAATGCTTTTCCCATTGAAAGTCCCCAGAATCTTGCGCGTCTCGATTTCAACCTTCTCCTCTTCGCCACCGATAAACGGAATTACATTGCCAAGAATATCCAGCGAAGGAACTCCAGGATAACCGGCGCCGGATACGGCCTGCATGGAGACCATAAAAACTTTTTCGATCCCGAAAGCCTTGTGAATGGGGCCGAGCGCCATCGCCAGGAACATGGTGGTGCAATTTGCGTTTGTGACAATGTAGCCGGTTGATTTCCGTCTTTTGCGCTGGATCGGGATCAATCCCAGATGTTCGTGATTCACCTCGGGAATAACGAGAGGCACGTCCTCATCCATGCGGTGGTTCTTCGAGTTGCTGAGGACGGCATATCCAGCGCGGGCAAAATCGTCTTCAATTTGTCCTGCAACGGAAGCGTCGAGTCCCGAGAAAACGACGCGGCACTTCAGTCCCGGGGTGCAGGGGCGGACTTCTAGAAGGCGAACGGATTTTGGAATGGGAGTCACCTGTTTCCAGGAAACCGCATCTCCGTACACCTTGCCTGAGGTTCTTTCGGATGCCGCCACTTCGGTCACTTCAAACCAAGGATGATCTTCAAGCAACTTGATGAATTTTTGTCCGACAGCACCGGTTGCTCCGAGGACTCCTACCGGAATTTTTGCGCTCATTGCAGAATCTGCTCCATTCATTGGTGAAAAAATCGCATTTTCGCACAAGCCGGGGGATGCGACAAGTCAGTAGTTAGTCGCCAGTCTCCAGTCGTCAGTAAAAAAAATGGATCAATAGCCCCGATTGCCATTGGTACTGTTGGAGGTGAAAGTGCCAGCCAGAGACTACAAGGACCTTATTGCCTGGAAGAAATCAGTCGCATTGGCCCTCGCAATCTATAGGGAGACTTTCAATTTTCCCTCTGAGGAAAAGTATGGATTGATATCTCAGCTCCGAAGGGCTGCTGTTTCGATACCCTCCAACATTGCCGAGGGGGAAGGACGGAATGCTAGAGATTTTCAGCGTTACCTTTTGATTGCGCTTGGATCACTGAAGGAGCTTGAAACCCAAATCCTCATTTCGGACG
This sequence comes from Acidobacteriota bacterium, assembly GCA_050010475.1. Classification (GTDB taxonomy): domain Bacteria; phylum Acidobacteriota; class UBA6911; order UBA6911; family UBA6911; genus UBA6911. The sequence goes on from JBEKKY010000484.1 coordinate 2,533, forward strand.
CACTGGGATATTTGGGGAAAGGGAAAGCAATAGTGCTTATGGAAAAAGCTTCGGAAATTGGCCGGCTTATCCACGGGCTGCTAGAGCATTACTGAAGGACTAACGACTGGCGACTAACGACTTGTCTCCCGCAGATATCTTCCCAAACACATAATCGGGAAGTACAAACGATAAAGGTGGTAGCGCAGATAAAAGAC
>JBEKKY010000485.1:0-2726 GCA_050010475.1 Acidobacteriota bacterium
TGGCGGCCAAAGTGGCTGCCGAACTGAATATCGATAATCGCTTGATGTACACGATCGGCGCCGGAGCCATGGCAATGAAGGTCCTGGATGCGGATATAATCATCGGGCTTCCTCTTTCGGTGGCCGCTAAAAACATCTTCTTCGATCGGGGGTAATCAAGAACACCGATCAAATCCGTGAATATCTGCGTGAATCCGCGGTTAAATTTTCTTCAGCACTTCCCTGCCCTTTTCCGTAAGTTCAAGCCTGCGGTTTTTCGCAGAACACAATTGGAGATACCCCTTCGCCCACATCGCCAGAACATCCGCAAGCACCCCGTCGTAATCGCGGCCGCTCTCGATTCCGAACTGTTCCAGACTCATAAACTTTGGGCTGTTATTTTTGGGAATGCCCCGGAGCGCATTCACGACGCTGGACGGGGCAAGTCCACCTTGTGTCTGATCGAAAATCCGAAGTACGGCAATTCCCGATTTGCGAGCGACTTCCCTTTTTTTAAGTTCTTCGAGAGTAAAACACCGATTCGCCGTCTGCCACAAAATGATTTCAGGTTGGGCCGGATTTGCCGGAACCGGATTTGTATCTGCGGCAGTTGAAGATTCTGCAGCAGCATGCGAAACCCGTGTGATTCTCAACTGGCCTGCAACCGTATTCCTCTCACGCTGGAATATTCTCAAGGCCATCGATTCCAGCCTGGCTATCGGAGTGCCTTTAAAAGCGCCGTAACCGGCGCAATGCTGCCATTCCGGTGCGTGCTGTCTGCTGCTTGACGCGAGGAATCTGGCAAATTCCCTTGGAGACAGCGGCCGGCCGCGTTCTTCGAAGAGCTTGCGATTCAAGCGGTAAATTCTTTCCACTTCATCCTCCGCCGCAGCCTGGCTTTCTTCCGATTTATGTCCGGCACAGGCCGAACAGTTTCCGCAACGGTGTCTATTCGCGAGCACCTCGCCAAAGTAGCGCAGAAGGTGGCTGCGATGGCAGACCGGGTCTTCGCAGTAGCCAATGACCTCATCCAGCCGCCGGTAATCGGCTTTCCTGCGGGCATAGAGGGAAGAAAATGAGATCTGTCGATCCCGCTCCAGTGCTTTGCGCCGCAATAAGCCGTCCTCATCCCGCCAGATTTTCTGCTGGTCCGTCAGGACCCAGAGCGCGACATTCAGCTGCTCATCGCTTAAATCCGCGACATTGCGAATGCCGTCCAGAGTCGTGCCGTCGGGCGATATCAGGGTATGGAGCTGGATCACCTGTTCCGGCGTGGGATATCGGTTTTTGATAAAAAAGTGCGAAAGCGACACATCCTTGCTGCTGTAGAGCATTACGCATCGCGCCGGAACCCCGTCGCGTCCGGCACGGCCGGCCTCCTGATAATAAGCTTCGAGCGACGACGGGTGCTGATAATGAACCACCGTTCGGACGTTCGGCTTGTCAATTCCCATCCCGAATGCCACGGTTGCGACTGCGATCGGCTTTGCCCCGGACAGCCAGGCTTCCTGGGCGCGCCGCCGGGCTTCCGCCTGCATTCCCGCGTGATAGGCAACAGCGCCGAATCCATCCACGTTTAATTCCGACGCGATGGTATCGGCGTCCTTTCTCCGTCCCACGTAGACGATGTGCGATTCACCCTGTTGCGATGCTTTGAAAATCCGCCGCAACCGTCTCATTTTTTCTTTTGAGTCGCACTGGTGGACTTCAAAACGCAGGTTCGGCCTGTCAAACGGGGCGACAAACACCAGGGGATTGAGAAGACCCAGCTTTGACGCAATCTCCTTGCGGGCTGAAGGCGCAGCCGTTGCGGTCAAAGCAAGGACAGGGGCAGGCCGCAGCGCTTCAGCCACACCCGCGAGGGCGAGGTAGGATGGACGAAAATCGTAGCCCCACTGGTTCACGCAATGAGCCTCATCCACAACAAACAACCTCGGTTTTAATGAAAGGATCCGGTCCCGGAAGCCTGCATATTCGAAACGTTCCGGCGCGACGTAGATCAGGCAGGCTTCACCTCTGGATGCCTGAATCAGCGATTCCCGAGCCTGAGAAGCCGGCATGTTGGAGTGGATTGCAACCGCAAGCCCCCGGCCTCTGCGATTGAAAGCATCCACCTGGTCTTTCATGAGCGCTATGAGAGGTGAGACCACAACGGTAAGTCCGGATAGAACTGTTGCGGGCAATTGATACGTGAGCGATTTCCCGCCGCCTGTGGGCAGCACTCCAAGGGCATCGCGCCCCGTCATCATCGCCTGGATCAGTTCGCGCTGGCCGGGAAGGAAAGCTTCAAATCCGAAGCTCTCGCGAAGAACGGCGTTCAATTCCGGGGGATTCATCTCCATGGCGTGCGGAATTGTAACAAGCAAAAAGGAGTAATACTCTATAAAACAGCTGGGAGCGCCGGCGTCTCGCCGGCTCTTTTTCAGCGTATCCGAACCGTACAGTGTGAGACATGCTGTAAAATAGCCGGCGAGACGCCGGCGCTCCCGGCGGAAAAATCATGCTGACCAATACCCAGAAGAATCAGGTTTTGCAGTTTGTTCGATCTCTGAAGACCAACAGCTTCACATTCCGGGATGTCGTTCGGGCATTGGACCTCGAAAGCGACGAACGCAGGAGTCTGCAACGCCACCTCGACGAACTGGATTCGGAGGGAATCATTCACCGCATCAAGCGAGGCCGATATGCACTCCCCGCACGGCAGAACCTGGTGTCCGGCACTCTAAGCTGCCACCGCGATGGTTATG
>JBEKKY010000486.1:0-2725 GCA_050010475.1 Acidobacteriota bacterium
TCCAGTCTCGTTGAAGAATGCGGTGCGAACAGCGTTGAAGTCCTCGTACCATTCGAGCAGATGGTCGAGGTATATCCATGTGCGCACGGTATCGCTGAAGCTGAATCCGTTTTGCGCCAGTAGGGCGGCGGCGGTTTCAAAAGCGGATCGTGCCTGCCCGGCGCGCGAGGCGGTCAGGTCTGTCGGAAGCAGTCCGCATAAACGGCAATAGCGGGCATAGTCGTCTTCATAAATAAATCCGACATCGCGTCCGCCGGAACGAACCGGCAGAGGAATGATTCCGGAGAGCGCCACCGCCTGCATGGAATAAAGGCTGCCGTCTTTGCAGGCATCTCCCTGAAGCCAGACCACCGGCCATTTGGCGCCCTTTGAAATAAATTCAGAATAAAGCTGATTCCCCGCGAAAACAAACTGACTGAGAATAACGGCATTCTGTTCCTGCGCGATGGCTCGAAGCATGCGGTTCGGGTCACCGCCCGACTGTACTGTAATGCAGTGCTCGGAATGAGTCGGCAGCCTGAGCGTGGCGATCTCCGTTTCATGCGCTGTTTTGATAACTTCCGCTTTCAATGAAAATCCTTTTGCCGTAGTGGTCGATCCCTGCAATTTCCATTCTACGCCCAATAAATATGGGGACAGGCCCAATATTTTTTGACTGTAATGACGAAGAAAATCATAAATTGGAAAAGTTTATTGCACGGTTTATCCGTTCCGGAGATCGGTTTGGGCCGACAGCGGCGACAATGGATTTCTTGAAAGAACACAATACGAGGCCTGATTAGAGGAAGTGTTGTCGGTAACACCTATTCAAGGCTGACTTCCCAGATTGCGACTTCGCGACTTATGGGGAGTGACCGCTGCTTGCGTGCGATTACTTGCGATAAGGGCTGTATCCAACGGTTGTCTTTAACAACGGCTCTTTAAATGAGAATGAAGCAACGGCGCACCGATAAACAATGGACAACGACTGATTGTCGACGTACAGAGAGACGGATCCACTGCAGCATTGATCGCGCCCTCTATTTTCAGTTTTGCAAATCTCCTCTTCGAGTACTTTATTTCCAGGCGGAAACTGTTCTAAAATGAATCCGGATATAAAGCAGAGATCTGCATCGACAACAATCCCGCGATCCTTCCAGGCAAATGAGGGGGAGTGCATACTATGGCAGACTTGGCAGGAGTAAATGGAACCAGAAAAGATTTCAGAGTCGTCGGGAAACCGAATCTTCCAGGAGTATTGTCCTGGTCACAAGCAACCGGTGTCGCAAAATTCGGCATCGATTATGTCGTTCCCGACATGCTTGAGGCCAAGTTTCTCAGAAGCCCTTACGCGAACGCTTACATTAAGTCGGTCGACACCACGAAAGCCAGGGCAATCCCCGGAGTCGTCGATATCATTACCTGGGAAGACGAGGACATCAAGAACCTGGGCGGCGGTGGCGGCGGATCCACGAGAGGACCACGCCAGGCTTTTCTGGACAACATTGCGGATCAGGAAGGGGCCGAAGTCGGCGTCATCGTCGTAGCCGAAAATGAAGACATCTGCGAAGAGGCTTTGCGCGCGATTGATGTGGACTGGGAAGTGCTGCCCCATGTTGTGGACCTGCGCAAAGGACGGGAACCGGATGCGCCCGTGATCCGGCCGACTCCTCCTTACCCCAAAGACAGCGGAGGAGGCGGCGGTTTTAGAACACGCGGCGGCAGTGATAATCCTCCTAGGAAAGGCAATGTTTCCTATTCCAATGCCAGCGAGGGAGATGTCGAAGCCGGATTCCGCGAAGCTGACCATATCATCGAATATGACGTCAACACAGCCGCCTTTTCCGGTCATATTCCCAATCCAACGGGTTCTGTCGCCTGGTGGATCGATGATGCATATCACGGTGAAGGAAAGAGCCTGCGCATTGAAGGTATCCCTGCTTGGACTGAAGATGCGATTGCAGACATGTACGGTATGCCCTCGGAAAAGGTTTTTCGGGAAGGCATGTTCTTAGGAGGCAGATATTGCGATTGGGGGAATCGCAAAACCCAGCTGGTTACACCTTTGCTTGCCAAAAGAACCGGCCGTCCCGTCCGTTGCGTCAATAATCGTTACGAGATGTACGACTTCAACCTGAACCAGCGCTACGTACATCTGAAGGTCGGCTTCAAAAGCAACGGCCTGATTACGGCCATAGACGACTTTTCAATTGCGGATTCCGGGGTCCGGGGCAGCTCCAATTTCGGCAATACGATGGATCAGACGTATGGCCCCTATTTCACCACCAGGTGCCAAAACGTCAAACAGAATATGGATATTGTCGACAGCAACCGCGGAAAGATGTACCTCAGCGGCCAGCATAATCCAATGACCTGGGATTCCTTGATGGTGGGACTTTATCTGATCGCGGAAAAGCTGGGCAAGGACCCGATCGACATCGCAACACTGAATCTACACGGGCCGACCTCCCAGGAGGATCCCAATCCTGTGCCCAGCTATGAAGCCTGTGTTTCGGCCGTAAAAAAGATGATGAACTGGAACTGGCATCAAGCTGGCGCCAAAAAGCTGCCGGACGGTCGTCTGCACGGAGCAAGCTTCCGCTACAACCAGTGCCCGCGCCATTCCGTTTCGGGATACAACCCCAAACTTGAGCTTCGAAACGGCGTCGTGCATCTGGCGTCCCAGGGACCGATCATCGGCATCTACAGCCTGGAAGCCAACGCAATGGTTGTGGCCGAAGAGCTG
>JBEKKY010000487.1:0-5168 GCA_050010475.1 Acidobacteriota bacterium
ATCCCAGTCCTCCGGCCTGTTGAATCTTTTCAGTTTTACTGACCATTTTCTCAATACAAATGGGTAGGGGTTGAAGAGACTATCGCTGCGCCATCGGTGCAAAAACGCCAAGGATTCCAATATTGATAAAAATTATGTGCGGACGGGTCTCCAGACCCGTCCGGATTTTCAGTCCTACGATCGCTCGGGCGGGACGGCTCGGGAGAGCCGTCCCCACATGTTTCATTACAGCAAAAGAGCGGAGAGTATGACGACCGGAATCGTCAAATAGGAGGTTATGGCCAGCCCTGCCAGAGGGGCCAAGGCTAAGCTGACCAGGAGGGATCCGATGCAGCCGCCGATAAGATCTGCGGAATATAGTGGAGTAATTGCCCCGGCTTGATCGTGGGATTCATGCAGACCAGCATAAGAAAAAACTCCGGCAACCAATGCGCCCGCTGCAAAGAGGGAACCCAGACTTTCCGGCAGCCCGGCGCCTCTTCCGGCATTGATCCACCAGCCGACAATGCCGCCGAGCGCAATGAATCCGCCGAGCAGCACAAATCCCACAGCTTTCGGCGCGCGTCCATATATCTTTTCCGTTCCATAGGCTCCAAAGGACAGCCCGGCCATGAAGCCGGTCAGCAGGATCCCGATATCCTGGTAAAGAACGCCGCTTTTTGTTTGAAAATACAAAAGGATCAGCACCTCAAGGGTCATTCCCACGAAACCGGCAACTCCTGTCAGCAGCGCGCGCCGGATCGGCCACCGGGCGCGGCTCAGCAGCAAAGCGAGCAAACTGAGCGTCACTAGGCAGGCAAGTCCGCGGCCAGTCCACGAGCCGGAGAGGGACAGGTCCCAAAATTGTGCGTTGGGTAGGAACTTGGAAAGCCAGATCATGATCGTGTACTGGTAGCAGATCGGGCGAGTATCGGTATTGATAGGCGCCGTCCCGGTTTCAAGCGCCCGTTCGACCTCAGTAAATCTATCGTTGGTAAATAAGTAGTGGAGGTATTCGGCAGATATGATCCGGGTTTTTATTCCCCTTGCCTGTAACCTGGATGCCAGAACAGACGAATCCCTGGTCAATGAATTCGTGGAGCAGATGACCACATTCCTGCCACCGGGGACGAACAGGACCTCCGGAAAAACCGATCTGGCCGCCCGGAAAATGCTGACCATCCGACGCTGGAGCTGCGGAGTCCAGAAATTCTCGGAGGACTGCAGCGAGAATGCAACGATCCCTTCGTTATTCAGCTTTCCATGGCATTGCCGGAAAAATTCCCGTGTATAAAAGCGATTCGCTTGCCCGGAGCTCGGCTCCGGCATTCCGACCAGAATGAGATCGTAATTTGGCGACCTGTCGAGAAACTGGCGGGGATCCTCCTGGAAGATGCGCACATTTTGGGCATGAAGTGATTTTTGAATCTCAACGGGGAGGACTTTTATAACACGCAGCAAAGCGGGATTCAGCTCCACATAATCGACGCTCGTTGGAGAATGTTTCAGAATTTCACGGATGGCGCCCTCGATCCCTCCTCCCAAGACCAATACTCTGCGTGGGTTCGGATGTTGAAGAGCAGCAAGCTGGACAAATTCCTCCGCCCATGTTTCTTCTGTGTCAAACAGAAGTGCGTCATTTTCAAAAACGGAGACCTGCTCGTCCAATCGTGAAACCGTGATCCTGGAATACGGAGAGTCCGAAGTCGACACCAGATTGGGATGCGTCCAGGAAGTCATCTGCCGGTCAAGCTGGGGCGCCTTCCAAAGCAAAAACACCAGAACCGAAAAAATCGCCACGGAGACCGAGCGATATATTTGAATGCGCCGCCTGTCGAAATTCAGGAATGACGATCCGGCCGCAACTAAAGCACAGATCAGCGCAATAACCAGGTTCTGCAATCCGAGCTTGAGGAACAAAGTTGCACAAAAGCCGCCGGCCAAACCGCCGGCGCTTTCCACTGCATATGCTTTGGCCAGCGACCTGCCTTTTGCAAGGTACGCCAGGGCTGTCCACTGAAACAACAGCCCGAGAATCAATCCGATCGGCAGCAGGGAGGCGCACATGACGGCGATCTGAGTTGCCAGCGGGAGATAACTGCCCGGAAGGTTGGTGAAAAGGACGCGAACAGATCTGACGAATGCCACATCCAGCGCGAGAGCGATCGAGAATAATAGAAATAGCAGGTTAGTCCGGGTTAAAGAAGGGGGGACGTGAGTACGCTTGTGGATCATTGCACCGCAGGCGGTTGAAAGAAGCCAGATTCCGAGGGCAAGCGTATAGATCAGCTCAACGCCGTAGAATGCTACGCTGAGTTCCCGGAGCAGAACGACCTGTCCCAGAATGGAAATGAATCCCAGGGCAAAAAGGTAAGCCATGCGTTTACGGGCAAAATGGGGACGCCTCCCTATTTCGCCCATCTCATTCCTGCCTCGATCGTTGTTGATCAGGCGAAATAGGGAGGCGTCCCCATTTTGCCGTAAGCGCGCGAACTACTTGAATTGCGATTCACTGAAGACTTCAGCCTGGAAGACCTGGAAACTTGCGTCACGCCTCCAGCACCCTGCAGCCATTCCCGCTTTTTCGCAGAGATGGTCGAGCATTTCCTCCCTGCTCCAATGCTCTTCCGTGGCCACCTGGGGTAGAAAAACGGCAGACCTGCCCGCCTTCGACAACAGAACCCCATCACGCCCAACGACGATTTCCTCGGACTTGCTGATTGGCTTCATGGGTGTAGACTGTCTTGTCAAGCTCCATATCCTGAGACATGTGTCCGATACACCCGCGAAGCTCCCCGTTTTTTCGCAGGGTGACAAAGACGCCCTGGGGAAAGTCAAGCCTGGAAGGGAAGTTTCTTGCCAGCGGGATTGTCTGAGTCGTCAGGTAACGCAGGATTGTTTCCCGCGCAAATGTCAGAAGAGTTTTTTTCTCCGGGTTTTGGAGTGGAGTTGCACTTATCGGGGGTGCGGGACGGACCAGAACCGCGGTGCTGCCCGGCGCGTCACCCGGAGCAAGCACGACTGCGCCATATCCGACGGTTTTCGACCGATCTCCGACAGGAATATCGCCCGAATTGGCGTAGCCCACCACAACTGCGCGTTTTGCGCCGAGGGCCTTTGCCGCCGTCACTCCCGCGATGATTGCCGCTTCACCGCAGGCTCTTGTCTCCAGGTTGGGGAGATCCAGCTCTTTCATGAGCGAGGAAATGCGGCCGGAATCGAGCGACACGATCGTCTCCAGAGTTTGGCGGTCCGCCTTGACTGCATTCTCGTATGCAGGATAATGCGACAGGTCGGAACTGATTACGATCAATGCCTGCCGTCCCTTCAGAACTTTTGCCAATGCCTGGCCAAACCGGACGCACATCTTAAGATCCGGCGGATGTATTACAACCGGAACAATCCGCGCGTTTGGAAACAGAACCTGGATGAAAGGAAGCTGCACTTCTATCGAATGTTCCTTTTCGTGGACCTCGCGGCTCTGGACGCAGTCTTTGCTTTCCGCGAGCAAAGCGGACCTGATCTCTTCGTCAACCGGAATGATGCCGAGGGGAGTGCGGAATGCGCTGTAGTCGCCGACTGAAACGCCGTTGAAGGTTGGGGAGGTGTGATTTACGCCCAGGATTACAATGGTATTGTATTGGCGTCCCATGACCTGCCGGTAGGCGTCGGCGGCGATTTGTCCGGAATAGATATAGCCGGCATGGGGAACGATGATCGCGACCGGTTTCTCCATGGGAATTGCAGAGGAATCCTGGAGAAACTTTTCAATTGCAGGCTTCAGTTTTTCAGGATCAGAAGGATAAAACTGGCCTGCAACCGCCGGAGGACGTATGGCCGATTCGCTTGAATTTCCACAGGAGGCAGCAGCGACATAAAAAACGAGGATTAAGGTTACCAGCGCAATTCGAGATTCGAGATTCGAGATTCGAGATTGAAAAGCTCTTAATCTCGAATCTCGAATTTCGAATCTCGAATCCACTACGCCCAGACGCCCGGAATAGCCCTTCCGCAGAATTTGCATTTCCCTTTCTCCAGATTCATGCCGGTAACGAAGATCGAGCTTCGCAGAATTACAGGCTTGCCACACTGAGGGCAGTACGTGTTATTGCCCGGATGATCCGGAACGTTTCCGATGTAAGCATAGTGGATGCCTTTGCTCATGGCATGATTACGGAAGCGTTCCAGGGTTGCGATTGGAGTTTCCGGAAGGTTTAGGAGCTGGTAATCCGGATGAAAGCGGGTGAAGTGAATCGGGACATCAGGGCCCACCTCGCCAATGATCCAATCCACCAGATCGTTCATCATCTTTTCCGAATCGTTCAAAGTCGGAACAACGAGGTTGACGATCTCCAAATGAATCCCGCTTCTGGATATCTGCCGGATCGTGTTCAATACGGGTTGAAGCTCGGCGCCGGAGACGTTCCGGTAGAAATCCGGGCTGAAACCTTTCAGATCGATTTTGATCGCGTCCAGGATGCGGCACATTTCGGCCAGAGGTTCCGAATTCATGAAGCCGCAGCTCACCAACACGCAGCGGAGTTCCTGTTTCCTCGCGAGCACGGCGGTATCAGCCAGGTATTCAATAAATACAGTGGGTTCATTGTAGGTGAAAGCTATTACCGGAGATTGCTTTTTGGATGCGGCGCCGACAATCTGGGCCGGCTGAACGAAGCCGATGTCGAAATCTTCCGGACGGGACTGGGAAATTTCCCAGTTCTGGCAGAACTTGCAGTGCAGAGGGCATCCGGAGGTTGCGAAGGAAAAAGCCTCCGATCCCGGGAGAAAATGGTAAAACGGCTTTTTCTCGATCGGGTCTATGTGAATGGTAACCGGCCGGCCGTAAACTAAGCTGCGCAGCTCGCCGTTGACGTTCATCCTGGCGCGGCATTTCCCCCTTTCGCCGCTCTTGATAATGCAGCCCTGGGCGCACAAAAGGCACTTTACGATCGCAGGCTGGCCTTCGTGTGCCTTGCTTTTGAGTTTTGATTCCGGTTGGTGGCAAGTGAGACAACTGCTGCCGGGAGAGGCTGTGGAGATCCAGTAGCGCGCCTTTGGAGCAGATCGTATCAGATCTTCAGTCCGGTCGAAGACAGCGGCATGCGAAAGCGCACAGGCGGCTTCAATCGCCGAGGGGATTCCCACGGCTGAAATCAGGAATTCGCGTCGAGAGGTCATGCATAACGATA
>JBEKKY010000488.1:0-2713 GCA_050010475.1 Acidobacteriota bacterium
AAGCCGGCGCCGAACGCGAATATGTCCGCCCAGACGGTTAAGGATGCTTTCGCCATCCAGCAACCGTATCAATTGTTCAGAGTTTAACGGCCGCGCTGCGCCGGCCCGAATGGAGGAAACCTGTGCTGGACGCAGAGCTGCTACCCTGGAAAGCCTCTCAGAAAGAAACATACAAAGCCGTTTCCCGTTTTCCGTTCCCCGTTTGATCATGGATCCAGATCCGTCCGAGATATTCAACGGCGAACGGAAAACGAGGAACGTTTTTAGCCGTTCACCAGTAATCGATCAAGAATTGCGAGCGCAACCTGCTTTGCACGTCCCCGGGTTTCACCCGCAGGCCCGACACACGACGGACAACCTTTTTCACACACGCAGGCAGCGATGAGTTCCCGTGTTCGGCCGACCAGCAGGTCGTGCATATGGAACAACGGTTCGCTTTGTCCGATGCCGCCGGGATAGGCATCGTACAAATAAAGCGTCGGCTCGAAAAATACGTTCGCGGTGGATTCCGAAATTTCGGAATCGTCGTCCCGGGAGTCTGCGAATCCCGGCATTCCTTCCCCAATGGTTGCTCCAAGATCCATCCGGTCGCACATCAGCAGCAGACTCGCTACCGATTCGAGTGCGTAAAGAAGTCCCCAAAGCCCGTCCTGCCTTTCCGAAATCGCAAACGGGAGAGAGTCGAGCAGTTCCCGTCCAAGCGTGATCCAATACGCAGTCGTATGCATTTCGTTCTCGGGAAGCTCCAGCTTTCCTGAACCAACGTTTTCCAGGGTGTAAAACTTAATCTTCTTGAATCCAACCACCTGGGAGCGCACTTGAACATCGCCATGGGCTTTGAGAGCGGGACCGGAAATGGCGGCCTCTTCCTCCACTTCGAGTTTCTTCACCTGGGTGTAGCGGATCGCCTGGGTAAAATAATCGACATCGACCCTTCGAACGTATGCTTTGCGCTGCTCAAAATCGAGCCGCTCGACATGGTACTGTTGGGCTCCATGCATGTATATGGCTTTGTGGTGCACGGTCGAAAGCGCACTCGTGAAATCCACTTCGCCGATGACCTCCGGTTGGTCGGTTTCATCCACAATAACAAAGTTGTCGGAAGTGACCGAACGGAGGCTGACGGTATCCGCAGGATAGGCTTCCTGCGTCCAGTACCAGAAATCGCCGCTGCGGTGCAGGTAGCCGGATTCTGCCAGACGTTCACAGACAAGCCCGAGATCCACGTCGCCGAAAGTCTCCCCCGAGTACAGCGGCAACTCAAAAGCCGCGCACTTCAAGTGATTCACAAGAATCTCCAGATTGTCCGGCTGGATGTAGGCGTGTTCTGGAGAAGCGGCGAAAAAGTATTCCGGATGTCTGACAATAAACTGATCCAGCGGACGCGAAGACGCAACCAGCACGGCACAGGATGTTCCCTTTCGCCGTCCCGCCCTCCCGGCACGCTGCCAGCTCGAGGCGATGGTTCCCGGGTATCCGGCCATGACAGTCGTATCCAGCGATCCTATATCGATTCCGAGTTCGAGGGCATTGGTGGCGACCACCGCCCGGATCTGTCCACTTCGCAGCCCTTGTTCGATCTCGCGCCGCTCAAGCGGAAGATAACCTCCCCGATAGCCCCGCACAATTTCCGGCGCACCGGGAGGCCGCGGATTGCCCCGCTTCAGATACGTGAGAAGCACTTCCGTATGAAGCCGGCTGTTTGCAAAGACGATCGTCTGCAGGCCGCGCTCCAGGAAACCCTGCGCAATGCGCCAGGATTCATTGATATAGCTTCGGCGAATCCCGAGAAATCTGTTCACAACCGGAGGGTTATAAAAAACAAAGTATTTCTCTGCGGAGGGAGCTCCGTTGCCGTCAAGCAAATCGACTTCCGCGTCGATCAGACGGCCGGCAAGCTCACCGGGATTGGCGATCGTGGCGGACGAAAAGATAAACTGAGGGTTGCACCCGTAGAAGCGGGTGATGCGCCTCAGCCTGCGCAATACGTTTGCCAGATGGCTTCCAAAGACACCCCGGTAGGTGTGCAGCTCATCAATTACGACATATTGCAGGTTTTCGAAAAGGCGCGTCCACTTCGTATGGTGAGGCAGGATGCCCGTGTGAAGCATGTCCGGATTGGTCAGGATGATGTGCCCGTGCTGACGGATCGATTGCCGTGCATCCGAAGGGGTATCGCCGTCATAGGTAAATACCCCGAACGGCTCTCCCATTTTTTGTGCCAAATCCTGCAGTTCGGAGAGCTGATCTTGCGCGAGCGCCTTAGTCGGGAAAATATAAAGCGCCCTGGTGTCCGGGTTCTCGAGCACGGCATTGAGAACAGCCAGGTTGTAACACAGGGTTTTGCCTGATGCCGTTGGAGTCACGACCGCAATGTTTTTTCCCTGACGCACCCGCTCAGCCGCCTCAGCCTGATGCAGGTAGAGCTGATCGATTCCCTTCGCGCGGTAGGCTTGAACAAGCTCGGGCCGAATCCAATCAGGCATTGGAGCCCAATGGGCTTCCCGCGGAGGGAGTCGATGAACTGCCGTGACTATTTCATGAGCCGGATCGTTGGGCGCAAGTTCCTCGATAAATTCGTGAACTTCCGTCAGAGCTGCGCCCGGCGCTTTCACAAGGGATTCCATATGTTCACCTTTTATTCACCACGAGCAGTGTATCATGCCCGAGCAAGAACGGTAAAGGGAAAGTGGTTCTTTTCACGTGCGGACGG
>JBEKKY010000489.1:0-2704 GCA_050010475.1 Acidobacteriota bacterium
GATGGAACTGCGAAATCTGTGAGCACCCAACAATCTGCGAAACAATCATCTTGCCCCCGACTTGCCACGATCATTCATCGAATCATCGATGGCTCAGCAATGGTTCCGGGCCTGAAGTCCCGATCTCGGAAATTGCGCCAAAATGTAAATGGAGCCGTTCCATTGCCGATTGGCGCGCGGACACGGGGTTCTTCATGTGCGCGACGGCGTGTTGCCCCCATGGAACTGGCCGAAGTGACGCGCCGAAAAGATGCTGATGAGCAGCGCGCCCAGGCCGAACTCAAAAAAAGTGGGACACCCACTTTTTTCCAGTGGGTGTCCACCTATCCCTTGAAGGTAATCCTGAGCATTTTGGAACGAATGCTGCATCTATTATAATGACATCTATTGCAGTGATCTAAGGACTCCAAGAGAATCGAGGCATACAACCGATGGCGCGCAGTCAAACACAAGTTTGGCTGATTCTCACTGTTCTGTTGTGTTTGGTTTGCTACCTTCCCGGCCAGAGCACAAAACCTCAAGTCCCTTTATTCAGGGCAGATGTGGTTACCGTCTTTGTGAAGGTTGCGGTTTCGGATCCTCTGGACCGCTATGTTACGGGGCTGGAAAAGGAAGATTTCAAAATATACGAAGATAATGTCGAGCAGGACATTTCACATTTCAGCCAGGAATCCGCTCCAATAAGTGTTGGGCTTCTTTTCGACATCAGCAACAGCATGGGATTCGGACGCCACATTCAAACGGCCAAAAAGTATTTCTTGCCGATGTTGGAGTCAAGCAAACCCGAAGATGAATATTTCCTGGTTACCTTCAACAATAAAGTCAACCTGATTCAAGCTTTTACCCAAAACACCGCCGAAGTGCAGAATCAAATTACCTACCAGAAGGCAGGCGGGTGGACGGCCTTGTACGATGCAGTTTATATGGGCCTCGACCAAGTCAGGAGAGGCAAGAATGAGAAAAAAGCTTTGATCTTAATAACCGACGGCGAAGACAACAGCAGCCGCTACCGATTCAGGGAAGTTCGGGAATTCTGCCAGGAATCGAGCGTTCAAATTTATGCAATCGGATTGCCCGGACCGGAAGGGTTATGGCGGAGGATTGCTCAAAGAACTTGTAAACCTCACGGGGGGAAGGGCGTTTTTCCCTGATCGTGGCACCGGCCTCGAATATTATTTTGACCTTATCCACACGGAGTTGCGAAATCAGTATCTATTAGGTTACGCCCCGAAAAATACTACACGCGACGGGAAATGGCGGCAAATTACAATTAAATTGGATGCACCTCGCGGGCTTCCCAAGTTGTCTATCCGCGCAAAAAAGGGGTATTACGCCCCATCTAATTGAGAAAGGTTCCAGCAGTCCTTATCCTGCTGCCCTTTCGCTTGTTTACAGTTGGATTACGGATCATATGCCGAAGGCTTCGCCCGACAATCAGGGTTGTCTTCGACTCCTTAAATCACTATCTCCAGAACTGAGTGGCGATAACGAGGGATTTATACCGCGTTAGGGATGCGGCATACCCGTTTGCTTTTGTATTTTTTGCCAAGCTTCCTCAGCTTTCTGCTCTATTTGAGCGTCCTTTTCATTTTTAGCGGTATCTATTCCATCCTGGACAGCTTTTTGGTCCCGTTCTTGCTCAGCCTGTATTTTTCGAATCCGTCGTGCATATTCAGGCGGCATCTGTGCCTTAAAGCGCAATCGATAATTGGAATTCACAAAGAATCCTACTGGATTTGGGTTTCGGGCAGAGGGCATTAGCCCGGTCCATTTCCAATTATCCGTCTCTGGATTGGCAAAAAAAATATCAAAGGATCTGCGGGCCGACCATTGATGTAAAGCATCTGAAGCTTTCGGGTCAAACTTTGACTGCGATGCATCACCATCAAGCCGGATTTTTCTTTCCTTTTTAACTTGGGCTTGTTTAGATCCGTTATCCGCGAGAGCTGTTCCGCCGTAAACTCGAAGATCACAGGGGCTGGAATCCAGTCGATACAATCCCGGCTTACTGATTTCAACGGTGCTGTTTGAAATCCTCACTCTGACAGGATCGGCAAGCTTCTGTACGACTTCGATTAGAATAGAGCCCTTCTCCAAGGTCAATTTCGCGCCGTTCGGATTGCTCTGTTCCATTCGCAATGAGGCATTCTCCCCCAGGCTCAAATTTGTATTCGAAGCCAAAGTCAGCTCTACCCGGCCCTGCTTCGTACTTAGGGTTTGCCCTGTTCTCATCACACGTACACCGTCTTTCAGCCGGAGTGGATTGCCGTCCAGGAATACATCTCCCTCAGGAACTTCCACGGCAAGCCGGTAGGATTCTTCCGCATTGACCGCGCGGAGCTTTCCGCGTACCTGGGGCGGCGGCTCTCGGCATTAGAAACCCAGCCACCGCACAGCATCGGCGAGAATGACGAGCGGATCCTGCTCGACAGGCTCGCTAATGATGCTCCCATCGTGAACCTGGTGAACAGCCTCATGATCGAGGCAATCCGCGTGGGGGCTTCCGACATTCACATCGAGTCCTTTGCCGAGGGCACGCGGGTACGCTACCGCATCGACGGAGTCCTGCGGACGGTGAGCCGCATCGAGAAGGAAAAGTTCCCGGCCGTGGCCTCGCGTATCAAGATCATGGCGAACCTGAACATCATGGAACGCCGCCTGCCCCAGGACGGCAGGATCTCCGTGCACATGGGGGACGGCACAT
>JBEKKY010000490.1:0-2843 GCA_050010475.1 Acidobacteriota bacterium
GATATCTCCGGTACTTCAAAAGCTGCTTACAATCCGTATGCTCTGGAGGGAGATCCCATTCTTAAAAAAGGCCTTCATTCCATCTATCGGCGAGTAAGGCGGATGCTGATGCGGTGGCTACGCCACGCTGAAATACTGCCCCAAGAAACTGGGGGTTCCCCATATCCGACACACTGGCTTTTTCACCTGGGACACTCTTAACCGGAACGTAATTCCGCAAACTGCAGAGAAAACTCAGAGGGACTCTCGATCAATCTCTTCTCGACTTTGAAGAAAGTCAGTTATTTCAATCCCCCAATTCATCAGACATGTCCATTATAAATCCAATGCATTTGAACTTTGGGATGTCCCCGTTTTATCAGCGCAAATTTCCTGTGCGGAGCCATTCCGGGCACGAGAAACAGCCCGTTCCAGCTGTGCCTGGGTATAAGAAGAAAAAGGATCCAGCAGACCGTCGGTATAGAGAAGCAGCACGTCTCCCTGGCCCATCAAATTGATGTCATTAACGGTGTAGCGTTTCCTGTAACCAAGAGCCGGCTGATAAAGCCGGGCGTCCACATTATCCTCGCTCAACTGGAGTCCAATAGGAGGGTAGCTGACGAGCCTGTCCGGACTTATCTCGACAAAGCGGTCGTATTCCCGGGAAAAAACCAGCGGCTGAGGGTGACCGGCACTCACAAATCGAAATCTGCCTGTATTGGAAATCTCGCCATAGATGAGTGTGACGAAACTTGTCGCTTCAAAATCCGGGGCCAGCTTGCGAATCGTACGGGATTTGAAAAAACGCATGTTGATTTGTTCGATTAACCGTGTGGTAATTTCCCCATACAGATCCAATTCATACAGCGTGCCAAGATAAAAAACCTGATGCAGCAGCAGCGCCCGTATCGCATCCGTGAATTCGTGCCCGGCGACATCCGCAACCAGGATACCGCCCTTGCGTTTTAGTCTTTGAATCGATTGTGCGACTTCCTCCTGTCCCTGCGACAAGGCACGTGCAATCCGCACGTCCAGATCAAAGCGCTCTTTGAAATTCACGAAGGTGACGAGGTCTCCACCCACAATTCCGTTCAGAGGAATCGTAACTGCGTGAATATCGACATTTGCGAGCCGAGGGATCGCGCCTGCCTCAGGAATGAGGCTCTGAGCAAGGTGTTGTGCGCCAGAGCGCAATTCTTTATCGAGATTGGTTTCAGACTGCTTCATCATCGACACCCATCAAAGGAACAGAAGCCAACGCAGTATAATACCAGGCAGCCCGGTTTTTCCCGGATTTTGCAGCCTAAAATCAAAAGGGGCAGAAGGGACAGCCTCGGCTGGTCATACCTCCACAGCATTTATCCCTGTTCGGCCTACAAGAAGCAGCCTGCGCAGCCAGGACAGTGCAAGGTAAGTCGAACGCTCCCGGATTGATTCCCTGTCTCCCGGCATGATTCGATTTCTACTCAGAGTTTGTTTTCCGTCGGAAATTCCGATGTAAACGAGTCCGACCGGTTTTTCAGGAGAGCCGCCCGCCGGGCCTGCAATTCCGGTGATGGAAACGCCAATTGTGCTGTGGAGAACATTCCGCACACCGGCTGCCAGGGCCTCGGCGACTTCCGCACTGACGGCTCCATGCTGCTGCAACAATTCCGGGCCGACGCCACAGAGCTCAATTTTTGCCTCGTTGCTGTAACACAGAATACCTCCCCTGAAGTAGTTCGAACTCCCGGGCACGCGCGTGATATGCATTCCCAGCATTCCTGCCGTGCAGGATTCGGCTACGGCAAGAGTGTTTCCCGATTCCTGCAAGAGCCGGCCGACAACCTCCTCCATGGATTCGTCCGTCGTTGTGAAAATCGCATTTCCAAGCTTCGCCTGAATTCTCGTCGTGAGCTCGTTGATGTCTGCCGGCTCCTGGCCTTCGTTCGCCCATCGATACATCCGGACGGCGATGTGCCGCGGGCCGGCCAGGACGGTTGTGTGCACCTGCGGATAACTTGTATAGATCGGCGCGATTTCCGAATCGAGTTCCGACTCCGTCATTCCGGTAATATGAAAAGACCTGTATACCAGCCGCTTTCCTCCGCTGAGGCTCCGGATCCTCGGCAGGATTGCCTCGAAGATGGACTTAAGCTCCCGGGGAGGTCCGGGCAACAAGATGATGTAACGGCCCTTTTCTTCAATCCACATCCCGGGTGCAGTCCCGAAGGGATTGTCGAGGATTTCCGCCCCCGATATCACCTCCGCCTGCCTCTCGTTGATTTTGGCCATACGAAATCCGCGAGCTGCGAATCTCTGCCGCAAGATTTCCAGAATCCCATCGTCGATTCGGATAGAACGTTCGAGGGCAGCGGCCACGGCAGGTCGTGTGAGATCGTCTTCGGTCGGGCCCAGACCTCCGCTGAATACGATCAGGTTCGAACGATGCAGGGCGGCTCGCAAAATTTCCAAAATGTCGTCCCGGTTATCTCCGACGACAGTTTTCAAGTGAACCGCACATCCGGCTTCATTCAGGCGCTGGGTAAGATAAAGCGAATTGGTGTCGACATTGTCGGGTGTCAGAAGTTCGGAGCCGACTGCAATAATTTCCGCTTTCATCATTTTCCAACGAATACCCAAAGAAAGTTGAGAAACTGGAGAAGCACGTTTCCGTATACTCCGGCGAGCAGGTCATCCGCCATGATGCCCACCCCTTCTCCCAGAGATTCCAGTTTCCGGATAGGAAAAGGCTTCCATATATCGAATGTCCGGAAAGCCAGAAATCCCAAAACGAGGTTCAGCCAATTGACCGGCAGGAAAAGGAGTGTCAGCAACTGCCCGGCAACTTCGTCGATTACTACGAATGAAGGATCCTCCTGGCC
>JBEKKY010000491.1:0-2645 GCA_050010475.1 Acidobacteriota bacterium
GGGTTCCTAATTCGTATGGTGTCGCGCCTTCGGCGCTCATTCGTTCCTCTATCTTTATCCCGGCCTGACGGCCGGGCCTAGCCACTGCCGGTCCTTCGGACCTGATCGCGAGTTTTGAGCAGGGGCGGTGCATTGGTGGAAGAATAAGAACCGTTGGAGCCCTTGAGATTATGCAATCCGGATTCCAAGATGCCGAATGCGTGATCTTGCGAAAAAACCACATTACCCATAGAGTCTTCAACTTTGAGGACCGAGCTGACGAGCTGTAAGTCCGTCGGAAGCCTGTTATGTACGAAACCACTAAAAATCATTTTGTCTGCGGTTTGATAAACCTTGTCATTGGAAACGAGAGAGACAAATAGTGAGCTGGAATCTTCCTGAGCACTGCAAATCCTGAGGCATGTTGCGATCAATGCAATTGAAACCACTACCTGCAACTGCATCAACCCTGATTTAGGCATTTCAAGCCTCGCCTGATGCAGAATCCGATTTTCGCTTGGTTGTCCTGACCTAACCCAGTTTGCTCTTGCTTTGCAGAGTGTCGGCCACTTTCTTCAGTCCCACGGATTCGAGCGCGCTTCGCTTAGGCCAGCCGTTGGTTGTGTTCCAACCCTCGAAATCATAAAACCTGGTTTTCCATTCCTCAAACTTGACTTTATCGAGTTTGCGGCCCGCATTTGTGCCGTAAGACCATTTGCCGTTCTCATAAACGGGCATGACGTGTGCTTCGGACGGCTTGTTGTAAACGTATCCAGGAAACACCTCCTGGTCCCGATGTCTCCCCTGGAGCACCCAGATTGACTTGTCCAGGTTCCAAATTTTCCGCCCAATTTCCATTCCTTCGGCAAACGTAATGTTTTTTCCTGTAACGGCATTCCAGAACTTGGGCTCGGCTTCCGGCGTTGCACCCAGCTTGTCGATGGTGTTGTCGGTGAAAAACATGGGCCATCTCCATCCGCAGAATCCCGTGCTGTCGATCCAGAACCTTTCGTAGTGCCGGTGCCAGGCCACCTGTTTCACTTTATGATCGGAATAAATTCCGGTCGGGCCTTCGCTGTAATCCATCATAAACTCGTCGCCTGCATATGGAATCATGGTTGCCGCGACCATCTTTACTGCTTGTTCAGCCGAGAGGTATGGCTCCACTCCTTCGCGCATCATCGCCATCGGCATCCAGTGCAGGGGATAGTTAAAACTGTGCATCATGATATCCCTCTCGCCCAGCAGCGATCCGTAACCCCATTCGACTTCGACCCTTGGGTCGTAGTGTTCCACGGAGCCCCAATAGGCGCAAGGGAGCAGGCCGCTAGCCGAATCTTCTTCATACCTGCCCCATTGGATTGCGGCGCGGGCAAGCCCTTCGCTCAACGCATCCCCGATCCCTTCCCGGCGGGCCATGCGGCGCATCAGGGCTTCGACAAATTCAAATTTCCCGAATTGCTCAAATGGCAGATCGCATTCAATCTTTTTCCCCGGTCCAAGCACTCCGAGCTTGTAAAGCCCCTCCAGATAGGCCACGGGTCCATGGATGTGCCAGTGATTAATCCCATAAGAATGGAGAAGATCCGTCGCTCTCATCTTGTCGATGCGCGGACTCTCGAGATTCATAAAAGACACGGTCCCGGCACAGGTTGCTTCGTTGCTTTTCCCGCCGGCCAATCGCATCCGGCATGCCCGTGGGCATGAAGCGCATGCTGCGGCGCGCGCAGGTTCAAGCGGCACGTTCACGTTAAGAGTATTGCCGCCGCTTGGCGCTCCGTTAAACAACATGAAAGCCCGAGGTTCCATTTTCGGATCGAGAGGGTTGTCGACATTCCATTGAAATTTGTTGAACCAGAGTCTCGCGTCCATCAATGCTTTGGGATTCGCAATCGGCACGCTTCCTGTTCCGATGACGCTGATCGCCTTGAGTTTCTTAGATCCCCAGACTCCTCCGAAACCGCCCTGTGCGGCGCTGCTTCCGGCGCCATGGACAATCGAGGCAATCCGGCTTTTGTTTTCTCCGGCCAATCCGATACAGGCTATGGCGGGAATCTGAGTGGTATAGCTGCCGCTGAGTTCCGCCCATTCTCCATACCTCAGGCTGGGGATCACGCGCCTGGCAATTTCCCCCTGCGAGTCGACAACGTCCATTCCCCACAATCCGCCGTCCGCTTTTTCAATCTTAACCTGGTCGTTAATGATGTTGATCCAGACGGGCTCATCGGAGGCGCCTTCGAGGACGATCCCATCCCAACCGGCGTTCTTCAGTTGGGCAGTAAAACGTCCGCCCCAATTGCTTCGATTGAACCACTCAATCGGGTAATACATCGGCGCCAAACCCTGCACCTCGCATCGCCCGGAACCGGGAACAAAAGTTCCGGAGAAGGGGGAAGTCATTAAAGTCACAACATTCCGGGGATCGAAAGCCTCAAACGGAAGCTGAGAGCCGACCAGATCAAAGAAAATCGCCGACCCAATTCCGTGGCCGCCGCCGAACTCTTCATATTTCGCGGTATCGATTGTGCTGGTCGCTTTTGTACTCAGATTGATTCTCAATATTTTGCCTGTGTATCCGCCCGTCATATCGTGTGACTCCTATTGGTTCAGTGCCACAATTCTTAATAGATGATCAACCCGTGTCAATTGTAATCCTAAGGGCCTGT
>JBEKKY010000492.1:0-2628 GCA_050010475.1 Acidobacteriota bacterium
GCCAGACCAACACGATTGGGAAGAAAATGAGCGCATTTTCTCGCGTCAAGGCCAGGAGACCCAGGAGCAAACCCGTCACCAGCCACCATCGATTCTGGGAACGTTCCGATAATCTCCCCATCACCGCGAGCAGCGCGCAGACGAAAAACAAATCCAGCACCGACTTCTGAATCGAGCAGTCAAAGAAAATCGCTGTCGGATATGCAGCAAGAAGAAGGCCCGCCAGGAGACCTGCTGTAGTCTGGTTAAAAAAACTGCGGCCGGCGCGCGCCAACAGCACGCACGAACTGGCTCCCAGAGCGATCTGGACCATCCGCACGGCCAAAAAATCCCTGCCGAACAAGGTGTAGAGCACACCCAGAAAATAGGGATATAGTGGCGCCTGGTAAAATACGCCCGCGCCAAACCAGTTGCCGTTGGCAATTCGGGTGGCCCACCCGTCGTAAGTCACCGCGTCACCAACAAGCAGAGCGAACATCGGTGAGTGCCAGAACTGCCGAAGGTAAACCGCTCGCAGCACAAACGCGACCATCCACACCAAGAGATAGGCCCGGATCTCCGGGTTGAATTTTACAGGCTTTTCCGAGCGCAACGTTTTGGTCATGCGAATGCAGTTCCTAGCCTGACATCGTATCTGCGGTCACGGAAAACCGCTACCCAAAAAACCAGACGCCTTCCAAGACCGAAGCGGTTAAACACAGAACTCCTAACCAAAAATATTTGAAATTTAGAATATCGAACAAGGAATATCGAACCGCAGAAGTGAAGCCATTGCAGCCGGCACTTCGATATTCGACATTCGGTGCTCGATATTCTGCGGTTCATAAGAACTTTTCTTAAACTCATTAGATACGCGATTGCTTCAGTAAGTATCTAACCGAGCTTGACTTTGGTTTGCAGGACATCGGCTACCTTCTTTAAGCCCATTTCTTCAAGAGTTTTTCTTGTGGGCCAGCCGTTGTTCGTGTTGAAGCCCTCGAAAGCATAGAACTTGGTCTTCCACTCCTCAACCCTGGCGCGATCCAGTTTCCGGCCCGCGCCGGTCGCATAAGACCATCTTTGGGTTTTATCATCATACATCGGCAGCAGTCCTCCCATGGCGCCCTGCTTATACATATAATCCGGAAAGACCTCCATATCCCTGTGTCTGCCTTGTATTGTCCAGATTGCCCGGTCCAGAGTGAAAATTTTACGCCCAAGCTCCATGCCGTCAGCGAACGTAAGGTTCTTGCCGGTAACAGAGTTGAAAAACTTGGGTTCCGCCTGGGGCGTCGGGCCCCTGAAGTCGGCGGAATTGTTCGTGAAACACATAGGCCATCTCCAACCGCAAAATCCGTTGGATCCGATCCAGAATTTTTCGTAGTGCTTGACCCAGGCGACCTGTTTGACTTTATGTTCGGAGTAAATCCCGGTGGGTCCGTCACTGTAATCCAGCATGAGGGCATCCCCTTGGTAGGGAATCATTGCGTCTGCCGTAATCTGAGCTGCCTGCTCGGCTGTCAGGTATGGTTCCATGCCGGCCATCCGGAATGCTTCCGGCGTCCAGTGGAGAGGATAATTGGCGATATTGTGCAGCATCAGGTCCCTCTCGCCCATCAGCGACCCGAATCCCCACTCCGCTTCAGTTCTGGGATCATAATGATCGGATGTCCCCCAATAGGCCAGATTCAATTTTCCGCTGGCCAGATCCTCATCATAAATGCCCCAGTTTTTTGCGGCTCTGGCGAGGCCCTCGGCTAAATCCTTGCCGATTCCTTTACGAGTGGAAATTTGCCTCATGAGCATGTCCAAAAATCCCATTGTGCCGTACTGATCCATCGGCAGATCGCACTCGATCTTCTTTCCTTTGCCCAGGAGTCCTCTCACGTAAAGATCCTGAAGATAGCCTTGCATAGTCATAAAATGCCAGTGGCTGAGGCCGTACTTGTGCATCAGATCGTTGCCCTGGCGCGTAAGTTTCAGGCTGGCGCCCTGAAGCCTGACGGCCGCGGTGCCGGCGCAGACCGATTCATTGCTGTCCGCGCTGGCCAAACGCTGACGACAGCCTCTGGGGCAGGAAGCGCAGGCTGCAGCACGCGCCGGCACAAGGGGAAGAGCATTCGCCGAGAAGTACGGGTTATTCGTTACATTTGCGCCGGCGGGGGCGCCGTTGATCCAGAAAAACATTCCGCCCACCATATCCTTCCGGCGCGGATCGTCCACGTCCCATAGAAACTGCCGGAACCAAAGACGGGCTTCCATGAATGCCTTGGGATTTGCAATGGGTGCACTTCCTGTACCGATGACGCTGATTGCCTTTAGATTTTTCGAGCCGAAGACACCGCCGAAACCGCCCAGTGCGGCTTGAGAGCCGGGACCGTGGAGGAGGGCGCCCAGGCGGCTCCGGTTTTCCCCTGCTAATCCGCAGCAGACTACGGCTGGAATTTGGGTCGTGAAGCTATCGTCCACCTGCGCCCATTTGCCGTGTTTTAAATTGGGCATCACGCGCCGGGAGACTTCATCCTGGGTATCCCACGTGTCCAGTCCCCAAACCCCGTCGGCACTTTCAATCTTGACTTTATCGTTGACGATATTGATCCAGACGGGAGCGTCGGCCGCTCCCTCAACCACAATGCCGTCCCAGCCGGC
>JBEKKY010000493.1:0-2607 GCA_050010475.1 Acidobacteriota bacterium
TCGATTACGAGTGATTCCGATTCGCGCAGTGCCCGCGCGACGTCCGGATGCACCCGGATCATCAATTCCGAACGCTCATCCAAATGTTCCCGCATCTTCTCTAACTCGTGATAAATGCTGTAGCACGTGGTGGACACCGATTTCACCATCCCCGAACCGGTGCAATAGGGACACGGCTGGCAGAGCGCGCGTTCCAGTGACTGCTTTACTCTTTTACGCGTGATCGCCACCAATCCGAATTCGTTGAATTCCAAAATTTTGCTCGGCGCTTTGTCTTTGGCTATTTCCTCAGACAGTGCCTCCATGACGCGCTTCCGATTCTTACGCTCATCCATGTCGATGAAATCGATCACGATGATCCCCCCGAGATCCCGCAGCCGGATCTGACGGACTATTTCCTTGACCGCTTCCAGGTTTGTTCGCGTAATGGTTTCTTCCAGGCTGTTGCCGCGCCCCACAAACTTCCCGGTGTTGATGTCAATACTGACGAGAGCCTCTGTTTGATTAATAACGATGTAGCCACCAGATTTGAGCCATATTTTGGGCTGGAGAAGCTTGTCAATTTCCGGCGTGATCCCATATTCATCAAAAATATAGTTTTCTTTGGTGTACAGCTTTACCCGGTGAACCAAGTTGGGAAAAATCTTGTCGACAAACTCCACGATCCGCTGGTATTCGATCTCGTCGTCCACTCGTATGGCGGCGAACTCGAATGAAAATTGATCCCGAAGCAGTCGCTGCACGAGACCCATTTCGGCATGGATCAGAGCGGGAGCCGAAACTTTCTCCGCTCGCGCGTGCATGTCTTCCCAGAGACGGACAAGAAAATTCAAATCGTTTTCCAGATCCTCTTCGCTGTGCTCTTCGGCCGCCGTCCGTACGATCACTCCGCCGGGAAAGCGATCCCGATGTTTCAGAATGATGTCTTTCAGCCTGATCCGTTCGGCATCCGAACCGATTTTGCGGGAAACCCCGACATGCTCCACGGTCGGCATATAAACCAGATACCGTCCCGGGAGGGCAATATGGCTTGTGACCCGAGCGCCCTTTTTGCCGATCGGCTCCTTTGCCACCTGGACTAATACTTCCTGGCCTTCGCGAAGCATATCGTCAATGGATTGATGCTCGGCTCGATTCGGGTGACGTGTGGCCGTATAATGTTTACGACGCGCTGCTGTGCCCCTCCTGCGGGCAAAACCTGCCTTTGAACTCTCCTGGTCAACGGCGAATGGCAGATTTTCACCGTCGTCCCTGATCGATGCGGATTCAGATGAATGGCCTTCAGAGAGATCATCCGGCATGGGAGCAGCGGAATCAGCAGACAACGGCGCGGCGCTCTCCTGCGCAGCAGGTTCTTCCGGGCTTTGAGAGGCGGAAAAGGCAGATGGTTCCGGTATATCGGTCGGCGCGTATAGAGAGTCCGATTCCAGATGGGATTCGATTTCGCGTTCGGTCTCGGCGCTTATATTCCAGCGCTCCAAGGGAGGTTCTGGGACCGATTCATCTGTTGGGGGCCGGCCGGAGGATGAACGGCTTGTCTCTGGCGCCCGCTCCTTCCGATCCCGCCAGCGCACTTTTTCGGTTTTCCGATCTCGTCGCTGCGGACGTTCTTGGACTTCCAGATCTGCCACTGCTGCGCCCATTTGCTCTTCAACAGTGGTAAATACCTGGTCGCACTCTTCGCTTTCCTCCACAAAATCGGAAACATAGAGGAACGCATCCTTCTCCAGACCGATGTTGACAAATGCAGACTGCATTCCCGGGAGAACCTTGGTTACTTTGCCTTTATACGTATTTGCCAGTATGCCGCGATTCCGGTTGCGCTCAATATAGAGCTCCGCTAACTGGTCGTCTTCCAGAATAGCGACCTTCGTTTCCAAAGCGGTACTGGAAACGATCATTTCTTTGATCATCGGAATGCTCCAATTTGCGACCGGTCGCGAAGAAAAAGCGAAATGGCGGGAAATCCTGCTAATTCAAGAGCAGACAACGAACACTGCAAGCTGTTTCTGATCTGCACATTGATAGAGATCAAAATGCAACTTCCAAACCCGCTTATTCAGGAATAAAGAAAGAGCATCGAACGAAATCGCGATGCGGCCAATCCTGAATGAAAGTCCATTTCCTTGTGACTGTCCCTCGATTTTCTCGAGTCGCAACCAGTCATTAACAATTCCAAATAGCTCCCAAAAAGGAGCTGAATGTCGTATAAGACCTACTCCTAAACTCTTTTCCCGCGTGGCTCGAACTTATTATAGTAATTTGGTTTTCCGCTGAATGCAAGACTCTCCTCAAAGTATCCATCGTTCAATTGCCCGTGGTTCACTACCTTCCAACGGAAACGGGGAATCTTCAATTGACGTAACGCCGCATTCGAATCCCCATGCACAAGCTCATCGAAGCAAAATAAGATATCAGGGATGACCCTCCCGCGCTGACAAAGGGGAGAGGAATACCGATAATCGGCAGTAAGCCCTCCACCATCCCAATATTGATGACTATATGGAAAATCAGCACCGACAACACCCCGACTACAATCATTGAGCCCAGCTTGTCTTTTGCGTCCCGTGCCGTACGAAAAAGTCTTAAACATAAGAAAAGAAAAAG
>JBEKKY010000494.1:0-2603 GCA_050010475.1 Acidobacteriota bacterium
CAGGATCTTGGCGTGTGACGGAATCACGACCAGGCAAGACATCGTGCTTGGACCCATTTTCGAAAGAATGTCGAGAATCCCGATGGCCAGAGCCGTCAAGAATCTGCGCATAATACGCCTCTCCTTCTTTCAAATTGGGTTTGTGCTGGCGGGATTATAACCACGAAACCCACGAGGGACACGAAATTAATTGTTTCCTGCTTTTCGTGTGTTTTGTGGTTTAATTCGTGGTGTTTCTCAGTAGGATAGATCAAACATGCAAGGAGGGATTATGAAAGGCGATGCGACCGTTATCAGCACACTGAACGCGCTGCTTGCGGATGAGCTGACGGCAATCAATCAGTATTTCGTCCAATCGGAAATGTGCGAGAACTGGGGATACGAAAGGCTGCATAAAGAGATCCGCAAACAAGCGATCGATGAAATGAAGCACGCGGAGAAACTCATGGAGCGCATGCTCTTTCTCGAGGGAAGCCCTACAGTCAGTAAACTGAACAAGATCAACATCGGCTCCAACGTCGAGGCGATCCTGAACAACAATCACAATGCGGAATTGGATGCCATCCAGTCATACAACAACGCGATAGCGGCGTGCGTCAAGGCAGCGGATAATGGAACCCGCGAACTGCTCAAGTCAATCCTGACCGATGAAGAAGGTCATATCGACTGGCTTGAAGTGCAGTTGGATCAGATCAAACAAGTCGGGATCCAGATGTACCTGGCCGAGCAGATGCACTGATTTTGTGCGGGCGATCCTCAGTGTAATGCCTGCCTTTTGCGGGGGTATTGATTCATCTGTAGAAAGGATTTGCCCGTAAAATCATCTTTTCAACTGCCGATATCTATCTGGGCCGAAACAGACGGACAACCATCGTGATTCTCTAGACAAGAGAGGGATGAGATGACAACGTCAAAGGAGAAATCTAGGTTCGCCAAATACGTCAGAAAAGGCGTAATGACAGATCCGACCCCCCATCCTGAAGTCACAGCCCCGCGTTTAGGACTGAAGAGTGGAGGGGAATTTGGCAATGTTAATTTCTCGATGAGCTGGTGGGCAATCACGGAGCCATTTGTCATGGTCACCGATTGCCATAAACACGATTTTGACCAATTCATCATTTTTGCAGGCGGCGATACCACCGATATGACCAATATTGGCGGTGTGGTTGAGTTCGGCTTGAGCGAAGACGGGAAAAATATCGAAACCCAAGTGATCACAGAAGCGACAATGATCTTTATTCCGGCCGGTCTGTATCATGGGCCGTTGAATTTTAAAAAGATCAACAATCCGAAGAAGCCCATCCTCTTTCACGATCTTTTCTTCGCACCCGAATATAAACGCGTATAGGGAAACGTCCACCTCGTTCACCTGCTTTATGGCAGGCATTTGAACGAGGTGGATCCCTGATTTAAAAAGCGGGCAAACGAAGGGGAATTCCCTGCTTTTTAATTTTTCTCAAAGAGCTCGACGAAGGCGCCGACGTCGGGATCCCGAAGAACAACGGCGCGAGCGCCGTCTTTCTTTTGCACAATCCCTCCTTCTGACCAGGCTTTAATGCCCGCCGCCTTCAACCTGGAGTAGAGGGCATCGAGCCCGTCCACCTGAAATCCGACGCAGTTCACGGCGACATCGGAATACCTGTACTCTTCGACGTCCTGCCGGATCGGTTTTTGATATTCGACCAGCTCAAAACGCATTTCGGTTTGCGGCGCCGCTGCTTCCGGAAAAGCGCCATTGATAAGGTTTATGACAAAGCCGCGGCCGCCGACTGCCGCATCGTACGTGTCGCCGCTGAGCCATTGGGGAGGAGTATTGGGGAATTTTCCTCCAAGAAAGTTCCCATAGAAGTTCTTTGATTTGCCGGCATCCAGCACAACCAGGCCGAGATGATGCAAGCTCGGCTTTCGAGTGCCGGCGGCTGCAGCCTGCCCCTGATTCACACCGATGATTTCGATATTGAATCCGTCCGGGTCCATCACATATGCGATTCCGCCTGAAGTCTGTCCCGGCATGCGGACCAGCTTGGCGTCCCAGGAGAGTGCTCTCAGCAACCCGGCCGATTTCAGTTGCTCCCATAAAGTATCCGCATCCGGCACGATCACTCCCATATGGCTCGACGAGGGGTTTCGCGCTGGAAAGTCTGCCCGGCTGCGACGATTGAAGTCCTTGTACTCGCGCAGGACCAGGGTGAATGGTTTCCCGGAACCGGCACTGGCGATCGTCAAGGCCACGGTGCGGGTCATGGCGCCCGGGGTGTTATACAAATGGTTTGCCGACTCGTCCCTTGTCCAGGGAGGATTTTCATCCCCTACTACCGAGAAGCCGATCGCCTTGTAGTAAGCGACCGACTTTTCGAGGCTGGAAACCCCCAGGGACTCGAAGGCGAGCCCCAGCACTCTTCCTGATTGCGGTGCCGGTTGCGTGTTCTCCGTGAAGGCAATTCCTGAGAGCACCGTAAGCACCAAAACCGAGGCTGTGATGAATGATCGAATATCCATCCGAGAACTCCTCCTTGGGCAGTTTTGCTACAGCCTCGCCCAATTGCTCCGCTTCGTCAATTCAATTCGAGGAAATGGGGACGCCTCCCTATTTCGCCTATTTG
>JBEKKY010000495.1:0-2594 GCA_050010475.1 Acidobacteriota bacterium
AGGCGCACGACTTGGCAGATAACTTGTAATGCGAGGCTCCTTGTCGGTCTTGAGCTTGTAGTCGAGAAGCACGCCGATAGGTCTCTTCTCGGAGGCAAGGGAAGCATAGGCTTCGGATGCTTTTTCGATTGGATATACGGCGTCGATAAGATTCTGCACCGTCAGCAATCCAGCAGACATTTGCCGCAGGACCTCTTCCAGGTTTCGTCCCTCCGTCCAGCGCACGTACCCGAAAGGGTAGTCGTGTCCCTTTTCTTCATAATCAGGATCGTAGCGGCCGGGTCCGTACGAGGTGGATATGAAAAAATCCAGCTCCTTTTTATATATTTTATCGCGTTGGATGCGAATCGGGACGTCTCCGACGAGGACGACCCGGCCCTTCCTTCGACACGCATCAAAGGCCCCATTCAACAGCGACGGATCGCTCCCGCCGGCGGTTACAATGACAGCATCCGCTCCGTGCTGTTCAGTTCGCTCCATCACGCCAGCGACAAACTCTCGTGCAACGGCGTTGAAACCGTGATGCATTCCCAAATGAATGGCGCGCTGAATAGGATCATCTTTCACATCAACCCCGATGACTACAGCGCCGCTGGCACGCAACATCTGGACGGTAAGCTGTCCCAACAGTCCCAGGCCCACGACGACGACGCGATCGCCGATGGACGGAGAACAGCGCCTGATTCCCTGCAATGCAATGGATCCAAGAGTCCCGAAAGCCGCTTCTTCGAACGAAACGGAATTGGGCATTTTGACGGCAAGGTTTTGCGGCACAAAATTGACAGCCGCATGGTTTGCGTATCCCGCCCCACAGCAAGCTACCCGGTCGCCCGCTCGAAAGCGAACCACGTCCGGCGCAACATCCAGCACAACGCCGGCGCAGGAATAGCCTGATGCCTGCTCGTTCGAGAGTCTGCCTTTGACAAGGTCCACTGTGTTCTGAAAACCGTGGCTGGAAATCCGGTCTATCACTTTGCGCACTAACTGCGGATTGCGGATGGCCTTCATAAGAAGACTTTCGCGTTTCCCGCTCCCTATGCCTGCGGATTCGGTGCCCACACTGATCAGCGAGTGGCTCGTCCGAACAAGAATCCCGCCCGGCTGGAGCGCAGGCTCGGGCACATCAACGACGCGAATCTCACCTCTCAACACTGCTACTTGAAGCACTCGGCCGTTCTCCTTTCTGGTTTCTTACCGTCAGAACCCATGTGAGCTCGAATGGTAGCCGCGTGCGAACCGATGCAACGCAAACGGGACGCGGCAACTTGACGCCGTACGAGGGCGCAAACCAGCCCTCTCGTTCTTCGAAAGCCGCTTCCGGCCCGGATTCCTGCTGGATAACCAATCCAAAGCCATCAGGCCAGGAAAATTCGATTGCCTCTTTTGAAATGAAGCGCAGCTTTGAGCCGGGCGCAGCATGGAAGAAGAACTCTACCAGATGCTCGGATCTTCCCTCAAGCCTGTCATTCAGCCGCAAGCGTGGAAGTTCACGATCGAGTTCAAACGTTCTGAATACCGTCACCGGATCGGGGAGACGTCGGTATCCCGTATGGCCTGCGTCAAATCTAAATGTATTGCCGCCGCGACCGCACTCGACATCTATCGGCTGGGCATCGTTGCCGAGAAACCAAAGGGTTGGGGGCGAGAGGAAATGGTTGATTTCCTCTCGGTCCACTCGAATGGTGTTGTGAAATTCCGTCGAACGGAACCGGTTGCGCCATTCAGGTGAAGCGGTGTAGACATACAACCCCGAATCGGTAAGCACAGGCCTTCCGGCCGCGTGCCACTCGAAGGACAGACAGTCATTATGCCCGTGTCCCCCCAAACCTTTGAAGCCGACCGGCCCGGCATCTATGAAAAGATACTGCTGGGGCGAGCGGAAAATATAAAACCCGGCATCATCGAATTGCACCCAGCCGGAATTTTGTTTCGGCGGAATTGCCTGATACTTCCTTTCAAAAACAGATGGCCCCAGCAGCCATAGGGAGTATTCGGAGGGATGCCGGGCTTTATCCGTCCAGTGATTTTTTGCGAAAAGCGCCCATCCCGCTTCCAGGAGATATCTGTGATCTCGGACAGGGGTGTCATCAAAAACGAGCACCCGGCCATCGTCAGCATCGCCGATTACGGGTGAAGACCCATCCTGCAGAGTGTAGGCGTAGATGAACTCGATCATCAGCTCGATTTTGTTCCAGTACACGTCAGAGGGAGTCTGCCCGGCTGATTGCAGCAAACGAGCTCCCGTTAGAAAAATTTCGAGGGATAATCGATGGTAAGGAATAGAAGCTTCGATATCCACGCCGTCGTCGGTCACCTGGAGCCTGATCTCCTGCTCGAGAATGGCGGATCCGCGCCGGAGCCATTCCCGGCCCTCATCGAAGTTCTGGAAGAGCACGCCGCAAGCGACCATTCCGAGCGCGTCGGCAATGTAATGGTTGCCGTTTATGTGAGCGATCTCGAGATGGTCAGAAATCCACATCCCGTGTCTGTACAGCTCTGTAAGGATCTCGCCGAGGAAATCGTCATCAAACGGAGCATCGGCGAACAGGGCTAATGCCCAAATCCAATTGGTCGCGCGGAGCGCGACCTCCATC
>JBEKKY010000496.1:0-4490 GCA_050010475.1 Acidobacteriota bacterium
TTTCCCGTGATGAGATCAATCCCGACTTCATTGAATCCGCCCTCGGGAAGGATAATATCGGCATAGCGCATTGACGGCTCCACAAACTCAAGGTGCATGGGCCGCACAGTCGTCACGTACTGTTCTATCACCGATTCCACGCTGCGGCTCCGTTCTCTTATATCTCGTTCGAGTCTGCGGATAAATCGAATGTCCGGATCGCAATCTACAAAGATCTTTATGTCCATCAGCCGGCGCATCCGGGCATCATAAAAGACCAGGATGCCTTCAACGATGATAACCGGCAGCGGTTCCAGGCAAACCGTTTCGGCTTTTCGAGAATGGGTGACAAAGTCATATACCGGGCGCTGAATACAATCTCCTGCCCGCAATGATTCCAGGTGATTCAACATCAGCTCATTGTCGAGAGCGTCAGGGTGATCGAAATTAACCCGATTGCGAGAATCGAGAGGCATATCACCCAGGTTGCGATAGTAGGAATCCTGCTGCAGATAAGCGACATTTTCCTGGCCGAGCGAGGAAATGATCTTCCGGGCTACAGTGGTTTTGCCGGAACCTGTGCCGCCAGAAATTCCTATAATCATGGGGAGTATTTTAAATGCTGAATTACGAATTACGAATGACGAATTGAAACAAACATTGCGTGGCTTTCAATTCGTCATTCGTCATTCGTAATTCGTAATTATTTCCTTATAGCTACTTCCACTTCTTCAACCGGAAGTGTTTGCCTCAGTATCTTTGGGTCGATTTCAACCAGAAAACCGCGTTTCCCTCCATTGATCAGGATCGATGGAAGATCGAATATGGTTTTTTCAACATAAACGGGAAGATTGGAACGAGTCCCGAACGGGCTGGTTCCGCCAAACATGTATCCCGTATGCCTGGTCGCGGTCTTGTCGTCACACGGTTCCACAGACTTCACACTCAGCAACCGGGCAAGTTTTTGGGTCGACACTTCACAATCGCCGTGCATCAGCATAAGAATGACTTTTTTGGCCTCCGTCTGCATGACCAGGGTTTTGACCAGCATATGCTCGGAACGCCCAAGTTCGGCGGCGCCCACGCTTGTCCCGCCATGCTCCTGATATCGATAAAGATGCTCTTTGAATGAGACTCTCTTTTCCCGCAGGAATCGAATGGCCGGCGTCACGGGAAATTCCGATTTAGTCAATACGCCCTCCAATTCGCTCTTGCCATGTGCTAACTGGGGCCAATTCCTGCGGTTTGACCGGCTTTTTCAAGATAGGAGATTACACGGTCTCCTAATTGCTGGAGCGAAAGGGCCGCTTTCACAAGATAGCCGGCTGCCCCGAGCGCTTTTGCTTTTTGGATATCCGCATCAATGGACGAGTTTGAAAGAATGACGACCGGAATGCCGCGTGTTTGTTCATCCTTTTTAAGCGCTTCCAGTGTCTCCAGCCCCGACAGTTTCGGCATCAGCAAATCCAGCAGAATAAGATCGGGAATATTTGCGCGGGCCTGTTGGAGTCCCTCCTTGCCATCGATTGCGGTAAACACCGTAAAACCTCTTTTCTTCAGTCCCACTTCACAGGCCTTCCGCAAAAACTTGTCATCTTCGATCACAAGAATGCGCGCTTCGTTCATTTTCACCTCTACGCGGCAAGGGGCAGTGCTACCAGAAATTTTGACCCGACGCCTTCCGTCGATTCGCACCAGACCTTGCCTCCAAAACGCTCCACAATAAGGCGGACCAGGTAAAGCCCTAATCCGGTTCCTTCGGTTTCAACGGCCAGAACATTCCCTGCCCGGTAGAATTTTTCGAACAGCTTTGCCATATCGGCTTTAGGG
Source organism: Acidobacteriota bacterium (assembly GCA_050010475.1). Classification (GTDB taxonomy): domain Bacteria; phylum Acidobacteriota; class UBA6911; order UBA6911; family UBA6911; genus UBA6911. The sequence continues at coordinate 1,810 of JBEKKY010000496.1, forward strand.
ATCCCGATCCCATTGTCCTTCACGGACCATAGCGCCCGATCGCCGGCGCGGCCCATTTGAATTTGGATGCTCCCACCCGTTGGAGTGTACTTTACTGCGTTGGACAAAAGATTCAGGAGCGCCTGGCGAAGCAGCTGGGCGTCTCCATACACTTGCAGCAGGTCAAGGGCAGTTTCGATCGAAATCGATTGCTCTTTTTCAAGCGTCAACGGCGAAAGCTCGTCGACAATTTCCTTGGTCAGCTCGGCGAGACTGAGATTTTGCATTGTGAGCTGCAGTTTTCCGCGTTCCAGTCTTGAAGTATCCAAAAGGTCGTTTACCAGCCGGATGAGTCTTTCTGTGGACGTTCGGGCATCCTGCAGGAATGATTTTAATTCTTCCGGATCATCCATCGTGTCCATCGCCAGCTCAAGCATCCACTTGACGCCCGAAAGAGGTGTGCGCAACTGATGCGTAACAAATGAAACAAAGTCAGATTTCATCTGTTCTGCATGCTTGCGCTCCGTGATATCGCTCACTGCACCGATCAGTCGGATGGGAATGCCGTTCTGATTTCGAATTGCCGTGGCCCGGTCCGCGACGCTTGCGAAAGAACCGCTCCCGTCCCCGATTCGATATTCTTCCGAGAAAGGCTTCCCTGCCTCAAAATGGTCCTTGAGCGCTTGCTCGATGCGCGGGCGGTCTTCCGGATGAATGAGGCTCCAATACTCCCGGCGCGTTGTGGGTGGCGTAATATTTGGTGTGCCGAAGTAGTCCACATGATCTTTGGTGTGCCGAAGTAGTCCACATGATCGGCAGTCAGGTCCCAGTCATAGACAAGATCGCTGGCGCACTGGGCCGCGATCCGGAATCGCTCTTCCGAGTTCTGCAGAGCCTCGACCAATCGGGCATTGTGAACGGCCCCTGCCGCATTGTCCGCAAACAGGGACAAAAGGCGGGCGTCGGCTTCGGTGAATTTGCGGTTTGTTTCCCCGACCTCGTGGACTCCCAGCACACCAATCAGCTCTCCACCGCGAATCATCGGCACGCAAACCGCCGCGCTGATCGGCAAATGACGCAGAGGCATGGAGCGCTGGCTCCAATTCCGGAAGTCATTAATGATCACCGGTTCGAGAGTCTCGACCACACGGCCGGCGAGCCCTTCATTGCGGGGCAGATGCGTGCCGATCGGCATTCCGACCCCCACTTCCACGGCAATCTGAAAATCATCATGCTCCCGGTCGAACAGGAAAATGGCGCAACCTGAGGCGGCCAGTAGAGCTCTTGCCCTTTCCAGAATGATCTGCAGCAGTGTCCGGAGTTCGTGTTTTTCGGTAACATCCTGGAGCGTGTCGTATAAAGCGGCGACTTCCATGGTGCGCTGCTGGGTTTCCTGCAGAAGCTGCGTATTTCTGCGGGCATCAATGCTCGCCTGCCTGGCGATTTTGAAGCCGTAAACGATTGCGCCCACCAGCATCAGAAGGCCGACCCAGTTCGCAAGGAAGTTGAGCCGGTTCAGGTATATGGGCCCGGATAATCCCTTGTGGAACAGCTCCGCCTGCATGTATGCCGTTTTTTGCCATAACCACGAAGCTGCATAAAATGAGAGGAAGATGAAAAGGGCTGCGCCGATGGCCATCCCGCAATAGATGCGGCAGAGTCTCACAATCGGAGGATTCGAAGAATCCTTCGCGGTCGAGAATAATCGCGGCAAGAAACTGATGCGAATTTTCGAAGCGGGGAGCATTTCCGTCTCCACAGGTTACGCGCAAAAGAATATTAACTTCGGAGCGTCCTATGGGCTCTGCTCCGGAATCAGCGATTTGAACTCGGCCAAAACGTGTTCCATTTCGTTTTCGATCTCTGCCAATCCCTCTGCGGCTCGAGTCATGTCCCGGTCGCGGCCCATCCGTTCCAAACTTAACAGCTGGTCCCGCAGTTTTGTTATGCCAAAGAATGCAAGCCGCCCTTTCAACGTATGGGCAGCTCGTTCAAATCCCGAGCAATCGTTCTTCAGAATCGAATCGCGAGCCTCCTCGATCAGGCGCGGGTAATCCTGCACAAATATCGCGGCCAATTCGGAAAGCAGATCCGAATCGCCATCCACATGGGACAGGGCTATTTTCAAGTCCAAGACCCCAGCGAGTTTGTCCCTATCCATAAGTTGCGATCTCTGTGATGCCGATTGATACACATCGACGCTGCCTGCATCTTAATGCAGTTTAATGGAATATGAAACAAGAGGTTCCTTTGCGGTCTGCGACCATCGAACAGCAACCCTTTTGACTCCTTGTCGACGACACTGATTTGATGCTATTTTCAGCATCTATGGCTTTAATCGGATTCCCTCTTCCTCAATACCTCACAAGGATCGGGCTTGGATGCCCTCCCCGCCCCAACCAGGACGGACTGGAGCAGATACACTCGGCTCAAGCGTTTTCGATCCCTTTTGAAAATCTCGATATCCATTTGGGCCGCCCCATTTCTCTAAATCCCCAAAATCTTGCCGCCAAAATGCTGGAGAGCAAACGCGGCGGGTATTGTTTTGAACTGAACGGGCTCTTACACTTGGCTCTTTCTGCGATGGGTTTTAACGTGCGGCCGCACCTGGCACGGGTTTTGTATGGCCGTAACGATTCCGGGCCGCGAACACACCAGGTGTTGATCGTTACTATTTCTGGTAAAAAGTGGCTCGCCGATAC
>JBEKKY010000497.1:0-4247 GCA_050010475.1 Acidobacteriota bacterium
AATAGGAGGAAGAAAGCGATCCAGAAAAACCGGTTTCGTCCATCTGCGATGTAATTCAGGCAGAGGAAAATCGAAACTGTGCCGCAGGTTGCGTTGCCCACGGTGAACAGGTCCGCGACGGTGTACGACCTGAACATTGACAGATGTTTTTTCCCTGGCGTGTCCATATTGATATCCTGCTCGCGCACCGGTCGTTTGAAAAGTGGGAATATGCGTCGCTTCTTGTCGATGCTGTTGGGAATGGGCGGCCAGTGCTTCGACACCTGAAGGCTTTTGAGATGCGGATCGACTTTCTGCGTGTTACGTCGGCCCACCAACAGTAGATTGCGGAAGCACCCTGGAGACTCAATTCCGGTACCAGATTCACCAGAAATTTCGAAAGCAGCCTACACAGTTACTAGAATCCGCTCCATGGACGATAAGTAATCTGAGCGGTGCCTCTGATGAAAAAGAACCGTCATCCGACATATCTGCCGGCAATGATCCTCTCCATTTCGGACATGTTCCGGGGAGAAGTCAATTATCATTGGGTGTTTCTTGCTTCGCTCACTGTCATTACCAGCGCCCTTTCCGTCAAGATCCCCGGGATAGATTCTAGGATCTCTATCGAATACACCTTCATTTTCACTAATCTCGTTCTGTTCGGCCCGGCGGCAGGAACCCTTACTGCCGCTCTTCAGGGATTGATGGGGTTCATCCGGGCCAAAACGGTCAAACGGAGGTTTGAATTCACGCTGTTCACTATGGGAGCACTGGCGCTTTCTGCCTACATATCGGGACAAGTGTTTTTCAGCCTTCTCGGCCGAGGGCCTATCTCTCTCGATTCAGGCATGAGCTTTCGTGAGATCGTGTTGCCGGTCGGTGTTCTTGCGCTGGTGAACTACCTTTTCAACTCTGGAAGCGTATCTATTATCATTGCCCTCGACTCGAGGGAAAAGATCTATCAGATTTGGGTGAAGAATTTTCGCTGGACTTCAATCGCTTATTTTGCAGGAGCCTCCGTTGCAGCCTTCATTGCCGCAAACCTAAATTTTCTGAGCCCGGCGGTGTTGGGAGTGACGATTCCGATCGTTTTAATCACCTATTTCACATACCACACCTACAGAGAAAAAGTGGAAGGGCATATCCAAAGCCTAAAGGAGTTGAGCAAGTTGTATCTTCGGACGGTGGAATCCCTGGCACTGGCAGTCGACGCCAAAGATCAAACGACATATGGCCATGTCCGGAGAGTTCGCGCCTATGCGCTGGGTCTCGCGCGGCTTCGGGGTATCACCGATACCAACGAGTTGCTGGCGATTGAGACAGGGGCCCTGCTGCATGATATTGGAAAGCTTGCCGTCGACGATTACATCTTGAATAAGCCCGGCCGGCTGAGCCAACGGGAATTCGAGACAATGAAGGTTCATGCTACTGCAGGGGAGGAAATCCTGAACCATGTTCAATTCCCCTACCCAGTGGCAAGGCTTGTGCGGGCTCATCATGAGCAGTGGGATGGTAAAGGCTATCCGGATGGATTGAAGGGAGAAGAAATACCTCTAGGTGCTCGAATGTTGATGATAGCCGACACCTTCGATGCCCTTCGATCTTCACGTCCTTATAAGGTGGCCCGCGGAATTCAAGAGTCTATCCAGGAACTGCGCGATAATGCTGGTTCCAGGTATGATCCCAACTTGGTTGAGTTGTTCATCAAGAACATCGATAAGCTAGAAGCGGAGTCGGTACAGGCGGTTAAGAACATGCCTCAACTGTCTTTCCGAACCTACTCCGGGAAGTCAGAATCCGGCGTCCGCACAGTAGTTCCACGTGAGTCAAATCCTCTGCCGCCTCCCTCCTTGGGAGTATCTGCAGAACTGATTGCCCTTTCCGAATTTTGCAGCAGTCTGGGAAGACAACTTCTTCTCTCGGATCTCCTGATACATATGGAATGCTGTCTCAGGCGTCTCCTGCCTTTCAGTACTTGTGCGTTCTTCCTTGACGACGGCGAAAACGCACTTCAGCTAGCCTATGCGGGCGGGAGGATGGCCGACAGGATGCAGAACCTCCGGATCAAAGTTGGCAGCGGAATCAGCGGTTGGGCAGCAGCGTATGGGCATCCCGTGATTAACGCCGAGGCGGCGCTGGAATTCCAAAACTTTCCCGGCGATTTCAGCTCTCTGACTATTGCCCTGGTTGTTCCGATGAATATGGACGGGCAGTGCCTGGGAACGATTTCGTTGTACGCCGAGGCGCCGACGCAATATACGGACGATAGCTTGCGAATTCTCCAAATGGTGGCGAATCAACTTGTGCCGGTTCTTGCCGAGGTCTGGCCCATCACAGCATCTTCATCCAGCCAAGATCTTGTGGACCCGATTACAGAGGCTCATCGAGCCCGGCACCTTGCTTTCGCTGGTGCGGAACTGATTACTTCGTGCTCGAGTTCTTCGTCACTCTCCCTGATTTACATCGAGCTCCGGAAACTCCCGGAAATCATCGAACTTCATGGGCCACAGTTGGGCGATTCGGTTCTGCGTAGAGTCGCCAAAGCTATTAGGGCTGAGATTCGAGAGGGAGACATTCTTGCCCGATTCGGCCAACAGGATTTTGTTGCCATCCTGACAGGAATCGGGAAGGATCATGCCCTGAGCCGAACCGAACAGATAAGAAAACAAATCTCGGACATACGTGTCGGCAATATGCAGGCAATTGTTTGCCGGACTGGAACGGCCTCATATCCCGAAGATGGCACTGCGATCTATGATCTGCTGGATGCCGCACGTCGAGCACTGGAATCCTTTTCTCAGCGACAAGAGGGGCTCAATATGTCAATAAAGCGCAAGATACTAAATTTCCGGCCATAAGATAAACCCCTTCTCAAGGTACTCATCGGCTTGGCGCTCAGAGCCGCGGGCCTTCTCAAGGTACTCATCGGCTTGGCGCTCAGAGCCGCGGGAGTGAGCCTCGCCGCGGTAGACGATGGGAGCAATGGGAGCTGGGATTCTCATAGGACGGCAGCAAGGTCAGAGGCCGGTCGGGGATTTGTTTGCCCCGCCATCCCTTTCCGGGTGTAGAATTCTACCAGAGCAACTCACAGCTGTGATTTAGAGAGGCCGGGAAGTTCACGTGATCTCTCAAGTACAAACCTGAGGATCCGGGAGGGCAGACGAGCGGGCGCGCCTTGGCGCGAACCTTGATCGAATACGCGGCTTGTCCTTCCTATCCCCCCCGGGGGCTCGCCCCTACAGGCTTGGACCCTCGTAGGCCATTCCCCTGTTCCTAGCGGATGTGTTGCAGCCGTTGTCTCGGAGGTGCAGTGATGGCAAAAAACTATTACACGATATTGGGCGTTTTGCCGACAGCGACTTTGGAGGAGATAAGATCCGCCTATCGAAGCCGCGCGTTGCAATATCATCCGGATCAGTTCGGGAAAGACAGCGTCCTATTACCCAATGTGCAGGAGGCCTATGATGTATTACGCGACCCGGCGAACCGGAGTTTATATGACCTCAGCTGGAGAGAATCCGGGACGAGCAGCGTGCCACAGATGCCGCCCAAGCCTAAGATTATTCGTTCACGAAAGACTGCTGCCGAACCTCTTAAAGGGACTCGGAAGCACACGGGTCTCGGTACGATTTCACCACTGACTTCCTTTCACACCTATTGCCCTTCCTTTGATGAGATATTTGACGGTCTATGGAATATTTTCGATCTCCGTTCGCGCTCGAAAGCCGAAATGTTCCGGACTCTAACCATGGAGGTTTTGCTGACTCGGGATCAGGCGCGTCGGGGAGGCAGGGTACAGATCCTTGTGCCTGTCCGGATCTCCTGTCCGACATGCGGTGGTTTCGGCGATCTAGGCTTTTACCAATGCTGGCGGTGTTCAGGAACCGGTGCCAGTCTGGACGAGTTTCCCCTTCAAGTCGAGTATCCTCCAGGTATCCACGATTCTTACCAGGTTGCCATCCCGCTGGACCGCTTTGGCATACCCGATGTTTGCCCGATCCTGCTCTTTCGCATTGCTAGCGAGGGTGATTTCGAAGACGTGTAAAGCACGCTGTGGTGTACAACAGAAACGGAGGATTTGTTTGTGTCCGAAGAACTAGAAAGAATCATTAAAAAACTGAAGAGGCTCGATCCCGACTGGCAGTGCACGCCTATAGCACCAAATGCAGAGGGTAAGCCTGGCTTTTTCCGGGCCCATGAAATCATAGAGTGCAGTCAGGCAACCGAAGACGGCCTCGTGCAAGGAAAAATAGATAACTTTGGGG
>JBEKKY010000498.1:0-2539 GCA_050010475.1 Acidobacteriota bacterium
CAGGAAATACTTCAGCCAGCCTTCAAAATCACCATCTGTCCGGACGGCATCCAGCCGGCGGTAGTACTCGGCACGATGGCGTTTGAAATATAGGCTCAGATAGAGCAGCGGGGAGTCCAAGACCTTCCAATGCTCCAGGAGCAATGTAATCAGGAGCCTGCCGATGCGGCCATTCCCATCCAGGTAAGGATGTATGGTTTCGAACTGCACATGCAACAGGCCCGCTCGAACTAGCGGATGCAGCGAATCTTCTGCATGGATGTATTTTTCCAAGGAACCAAGCAAATCGTTCAGCAAATGTGGGGGCGGCGGTACATAGACTGCATTCCCGGGGCGAGTTCCGCCGATCCAGTTCTGGCTGCGCCGGATCTCTCCTGGCGTCCTATCGGCCCCGGGGACATTTTTCAGTAAACGCCGATGTGCCTCATTGAGGAGCCGCACTGATAATGGCAGTCCATTTTTGTTGTTCTGGTGGAAGCGAACTCGCTGTAAATCATTGGGGGATAATTGGTAGCGACGGGTGGAATCGAACCACCGACCTTGGGGTTATGAATCCCACGCTCTAACCGACTGAGCTACGTCGCCCCATTTCCGGCAGATAAAAATAACAGGCCCATCATTTTGCTGACTTTACCCCTGCTTTTCAAGGGCAAACCGCCATCGATCGCTCTCCCGAGGCTTTTTAAAAATGATTCCAGTGCAGCCTCAGAGTCTTCGTGTCTTTGAGCCTTTGAGTTCAACCTCCAAGACTCAAAGGCTCAAAGGCGCGAAGACTTCAATTTACAGGAGCGCCCGAACAGCGGAAGCGGCTTCTTCAATCCGTTCGTCCGTCATATAAAGCGGGGAATGCGAAATGCGGTCGACACACAAACCTATGATGTGAATCCTGGCCTGAGCTTCGGGATGCAGAATGCGAAAGAGCCTGACGCCGAGCAACGGAGACATCTGATGTACGCCTTCCGACGTTTCGGGCCAGGATAGAAGCGCTTCTTCATCGAATGCCACCACGCGACCTGGCTGTCCCAGTTTTCCCTCCGGATCGAGGACTGCATCAATCAACACCACCCGATCGTAGTCGGCGAAGCTTTCGATGTGATTCAGCAGATCCGTACCGGCGTCGACCAGTGAAACGCCGGGGGGGAAGCCCTCTGCGGCGCTGCGCAGCCGCTCTATCACGCGCGCGCCGAAACCGTCATCTCCGCTCAGAGGATTGCCCAGCGCGACCAGAAGCGTTCTGTTCCGGGGTTCGTTCAACCTTGCTGCCCTCCTGGGCGATCGGAAGCCGTATCGTAAACGTCGCTCCTTTGGCCGAGCTTGCGACTTCAATCTTGCCGCCTGCGCGCGTCACAATTCCATGAACTATCGAGAGGCCCAGCCCCGTTCCTTTGCCGACTTTTTTGGTCGTAAAGAACGGTTCAAAGATGAGAGGGAGAATATCTTCCGGGATTCCTTTGCCCGTATCGCTGATTTTCAGCAGAATTTCAGCAGCGTTCGGCGCCTTGCAGGTCTCGATGGTCAGGACGCCGTTTTCTTCCATCGCGTCGGCTGCATTAATGACAATATTGATGACCACCTGTTGAAGCTGACCGGCATCGATAAGCACGTCAGGCAGATTGGGGCTGAACTTGCGCACGGTCCGGATGTTCTGAAAAATCGTCTGGTTTTCCAGCAGCATCAGGGTTTTGTCCACGATCGAATTGACTTCGGTGAGCGAAGGGGTCGAACTGGACTGGCGGGCGAAATCGAGCAGGCCTTTCACTGTCTCACGGCAACGGAGCGTCTGCTTCACGATCACTTCAAGGCTTTGCTTCAGAGGATGATCGTCATCGCAATCTTCCAGAGCCAGCATGCTGAACGTCAAAATCCCGCCGAGAGGATTATTGATTTCGTGAGCAACGCCGGCTGCAAGGCGGCCGATGGACGCCAGCTTCTCCGACTGGGCCATCTGTGTCTGAACGGCCACGAGCTCTTCAGTCCTCTTGTTGACCTTCTCCTCCAGCGTGCGCCCCCACTCCTCCAGCTCAAGCTTCATCGCCTTGACGCTGGCGACCATTTTGTTGAACGAGTTCGAGAGAATGCCGATTTCGTCGTGAGAAGTGATCGTAACCGTATGGTCCAGGTCCCCGGCTGCAATCCGGTTGCTTGCTTTTACCATCTCCTCGAGAGGGAGAATCATGCTGCGGGTGATGAAATAGGTAATGCCAAGCACAACCAGAACTCCGCCTGCCGCCACCAGGAGGAACGTCAGCATCATGGAAGTGCGGACTGCAAGGAACGGATTTTCGGGTATTCCGACATAAAGGATGCCTATGATCTTCCCGGAGTGATCGTGTATGGGTTCGTAGGCTGTAAGATGCCACCCGCCGGCCATATTATCGCGGCCATAATAGCGTCCCCCTTGCAGCAGAACGGTGTTCTTAATCTCCGCGGATGTGCGGGCGCCGACTTCATAACGGGCCGACGCTCCAACAAGATTGCTTGCGATCCGCACGTCATTCATAAAAATCGAAACAGTTCCGGCGTTGCCGTTTTCATAGTC
>JBEKKY010000499.1:0-2536 GCA_050010475.1 Acidobacteriota bacterium
GACGAACTGAAGACGGATCAACGTATGACGGAAACGCACCGGCTGTACCTGGAAGCCGCCGCGCTGCTCCACGACATCGGCCAGTATGTCAGCCCGCGCAGCCATCACAAGCACTCTCAATACTTGATCTCTGCCTCGGAGCTTTTCGGCTTGCGCAAGCGGGAGCTGGAGATCATCGCCAATATTGCACGCTACCACCGTCGCGCACTGCCCCAACGATCTCATGTTTCCTACATCTCACTGGACAGGGATGAACGGATGATTGTCTCAAAGCTTGCCGCCATTCTCCGGGTCGCGAACGCTCTGGACAAAGATCATCTGCAGATAGTCATGGACTTGAAGATCACGCGGGAAGGGGACCAGATTGCGCTCTCCGCGCAAAATATATCCGACCTCGCGATGGGACGAATGGCTCTCGCAAGCCGCAGCGATTTCTTTACGGAAATATTCGGGAAAAAAGTCGTTCTGAGAGAGGCGGACAGAACTCAATGAGTGCGCGCTCCTCCAATACTTTCCTGAACCGGGAGACCAGCTGGCTGGAGTTCAACCGCCGCGTTCTGGAAGAAGCCCAGGATCGCCGGAATCCTCTTCTTGAGCGTCTGCGTTTCTTTTGCATCTTCCACTCAAATCTCGACGAATTCTTCATGGTCCGGGTGGCATCGCTCCAGCACCTGATCGAACAGGGAGACAACAATCCGGATCCATCCGGGCTGACTCCGCGCCAGCAACTCGAGCAGGTTTTATCGGTTGTACGCGAACTCTATGACGCCAGCTTCTCTCTGTATTGCGGCGAGTTGATTCCCGCCCTGGCAAAACAGAACATATTCATCCGCACCCTCGACCAGCTCAAACCGGCACAGGAAAGGTACCTGGAGGAATATTTTGAAAAGGAAATCTATCCGGTTCTGACGCCGATCGCCGTTGACGAGGCTCATCCCTTTCCCCGGTTGCCGGGCCTTGCTCTCAACCTCGCGGTCCTGCTCCAATTAGAGACGGAAAAGGAGCGGGATGCATCACTACTGGCTGTCGTACAAGTGCCGAGCGCCATTCCGGGAATATTTAAACTGCCGGACGGCGATGCGCTGGAAATGTGCTGGCTCCAGGACGCGGTGCGAAAACGGCTGTCAATCCTCTTTCCCGGGCACCGGATTCTGGAAGTTGCCGCCATCAGACTCACACGGGACTCCGAACTCGAGATGGATGATGATGACAAATCTGATTACATGGGAATGCTGGAATCGGGGCTGAAAAAGCGTCGAAGAGCCAAGCCGATTCGTCTGGAACACGAGCCCATGTCGCCGGAACTCCTGAAGAAAATCCAGACAGCTTTGAAGGTCAGCGATTTCGCTCTGTTTCCCGCCAAGGGTCCGCTGGATCCGCGGCCGCTTCTTTCCGTCGTAGATATGCCCGGATACGAAAGCCTGCGCTACCGGCTCAAGCCTCCACTGACGCATCCCGATCTCGCGCGGGAATCCAGCATTTTCGATGTGCTTCGGGAGAGGGATTTTTTGCTTCATCACCCGTACGATTCTTTCGATCCCGTAGTCCGGTTTATCCAGACTGCTGCCGAAGATCCGGATGTCCTTGCGATCAAACAAACACTCTATCGAACCGGCGGCAAAGATTCTCCGATCGTGAACTCGCTGATCCGCGCGGCCGAAAACGGCAAGCAGGTAATGGTGCTGGTCGAGCTTACCGCACGTTTTGACGAGGAGCGCAATATCGGGTGGGCCAGGGATCTCGAGGAAGCCGGCGCCCACGTAATTTATGGTCTGACCGGTTTGAAAGTACATGCCAAGATTGCCCTGGTTGTGCGCCGGGAGCCCTCCGGTATCCGCCGATACCTTCATCTCGGGACAGGCAATTACAATGAGCGCACGGCCCGCCTGTACACCGATTTTGGATTTCTGACCTGTGCGGACGATTTCGGCAGCGATGCTTCCGCATTTTTCAATACGATCACCGGATATTCCGAGCCTCCGCCGTTCAACCGCCTCATCATGGCTCCGGTGGGAATGCGGGATAAAATTCTGCTGCTCATTCGCCGTGAAGCCGATTGGGCCCGTGCAGGGCATGGAGGGGAAATCCTGGCAAAAATGAATTCACTGGTCGACCCCAAGATAATCCAAGCCTTGTATGAAGCCGGCAAGGCCGGAGTCCGAATTCAACTGAACGTGCGCGGAATCTGCTGCCTGCGCCCCGGAGTTCCTGGGCTCAGCGACAATATTCAGGTGATCTCGATTCTGGATCGTTATCTCGAGCACAGCCGTGCCGTGGTTTTCAATAACGGCGGAGAATCCGAAGTGTATTTTTCCAGCGCCGACTGGATGCCCAGGAATCTGGATCGGAGAGTGGAGCTGATGTTCCCTATCCAGCAACAGGATCTGAAGGAAAAGGTTATAGAAGCCATGCGGGCACAAATGGCCGATAACCAGAAGGCTCGCCTGCTGAAACCGGACGGAACCTACGAGAGGGTGACTGCCGGCCGTTCGGAATCCGTTCGCGTTCAGGAACATCTGTATCAGCGGGGATTGGA
>JBEKKY010000500.1:0-4462 GCA_050010475.1 Acidobacteriota bacterium
ACCGTCCATCGTCGGACACTCCCACCCATCTGGAACTTTATAAAGCCTTCCCCGAAATCGGAGGCATCGTCCACACCCACAGCATCTACGCGACGATCTTCTCGCAGGCTTGCCGCGAAATCCCTTGCCTGGGAACCACACACGCAGATCATTTCATCGGACCCATCCCGGTTACACGCTTTCTCAACGCAGATGAGGTGCAGGCCGGATACGAGCGGGAAACGGGCAAGATCATTATTGAGCGTTTTGCCGGAATCAACCCGATGGACACTCCGGCAGTGCTGGTGGCCGGGCATGCTCCTTTTATATGGGGAAAGACTCCGGCGGATGCTGTCAAAAACAGCTTGATCCTGGAGCGAATCGCCCAAATGGCTCTGGGAACAATCCAGTTGCGCGCGGAAATTGAGCCGATCCCGTCGTACATCCAAAATAAACATTATCAACGCAAACATGGACCGAAAGCGTATTACGGCCAGAACAAACAATGAGGTGCGCCAATGCTAAACATCCCAGAAATCAAGCTCGGAATTGTTGCGGTCAGCCGCGATTGCTTTCCCATTGAGCTTTCCCAGAAACGCCGCAGACAGATCGCGGCCGCCTGCCGCAAACTTCATATCCCATTAACGGAAATCGAGACGATCATCGAGAATGAACGCGACGTGGTGAAAGCCCTTGATGAGGCCAAGGAAAAAGGAATCAACGCCCTCGCTCTCTATCTTGGGAACTTTGGACCGGAAGGTCCCACGACATTGATGGCGCAGAAATTTCCGGGCCCGGTCATGTTTGCCGCGGCTGCCGAAGATTCCGGCAAAGATCTGATCAACGGGCGCGGCGATGCCTATTGCGGATTGCTGAGCGCTTCCTACAACCTCGGCCTGCGGAGATTGCGCCCGCACATTCCGGAAAATCCGATCGGAGATGCGCAGGATATCGCGGGGATGCTCGCAGAGTTTATTCCCGTCGCCCGCGTGGTTGTCGGCGTCCGCAACTTGAAGATTATTTCGTTCGGCCCCAGGCCCTTTGATTTTCTGACCTGCCACGCCCCGATCCAGCCGCTATTCGACCTTGGCGTCGAGATCATGGAAAACAGTGAACTGGATCTTTTTGATATCGTGCAGGCCGAAAAGGGGAATCCGGAAGTCAAGCGCGTCGCCGCTGAAATGGCCGCGGAGATGGGAAAAGGGAATACTTACCCCGATCTGCTCGAGAAGCTCGCACAATACGAATACGCGCTGGAAAAGTTCATGCAAGCGAATCTTGGGACTTCGCAATATGCGGCTTTCGCCAACAAGTGCTGGCCGGCTTTCGAGAAATATTTCGGCCATGTTCCGTGTTATCTGAATTCCCGCCTGGCGGCAAAAGGGATTCCGGTTGCATGCGAAGCGGACATCTACGGCGCTCTCAGCGAATACATGGCCGTCTGCGCTACCGGACTTGCGCCTGCCATCCTGGATATCAACAACTCCGTACCCAAGGACATGTACGCGGAATGCAGACAGGCAATAGGCGATTATGCTCTCAGCGATTTGTGGATGGGCTTTCACTGCGGAAATACCTCTTCGGGATGTCTCCTGCAACCCTCGATGCAATACCAGTTAATCATGCACCGGCTCATGGAACCTGGGCAGGATCCGAATATCACAAGAGGCACCCTGGAAGGACAAATCAAGAGCGGTCCCATTTCCATTTTCCGGATTCAATCGACGCCGGAGGCAAAGATCCAAGCTTATGTAGCAAATGGAGAGGTGCTAAACGTGAACCCGAAGTCTTTCGGCGCCATCGGAGTATTTGCCGTCAAGGAGATGGGACGCTTTTACCGTCATATCCTGATTGAAAAAGGATTCCCTCATCACACCGCCGTCGCGTTCAGCCATGCCGGCAAGACTCTGTTTGCAGCCAGCCGGATGCTCGGCGCAAGCGATCTCTTTTTTAACTATCCGAGTGGAGTTTATTACCCGACCGAAAATCCCTTTTAAAAAACGCCACGGATTTCACGGATTCATCTTCAATCGATGGAATCCGTGGAATCCGTGGCTCCCTCTTTTCGAAATAAACAATGCCAAAAATAAAAGTGCCGGAGTATATACAGGCCCTGATTTTCGACCTCGACGGAACCCTGGTCGACTCCATGCCCTTGCATATGAAAGCCTGGGAACGTGTAATCTCGTCGAGAGGCGGACCATGGAATTACGATTTCTTTTTCTCGAAAAAAGGAACGCCGGAGAAAAAACTTGTTGATTTATTTAACGCCCGATTCGCCCGCACGCTCGATCCCATTGAGACGGTCCGTTGCAAACATGAGTATTTCTGGGCGCATGCCTGTGAACTCCAACCGATCCCGCACGTCGTCGAAATCGCACGGAAGTATTGTGGCGTTCTCCCCATGGCCGTTGCTTCCGGAGGAACCCGGAAAAACGTAACACTCGAATTGGAAGCTATTCAGCTGAAGGACTTTTTTGAAGTGATTCTGTCTGCGGATGACGACATCAGACCCAAACCTGCCCCGGACATATTTCTGGAAGCTGCCAGGTCAGGTTTTCGAGGACGGCGATCTCGGATTGGAAGCGGCCAGAGCCGCAGACATGCTCCCGATCGATGTCCGGTAGCGAGGGAAACGCTTCCCGATCGCGCCGCGTCCTTATAGCACTTCTTTTACTCGTCCAACGACTCCGCTGACAAGCCGGACTTTGATTCCGTGGGGGTGGGTCGGTGAATTCGTCAGAATCGCCGAGACGATTCCTTCGGTAAGCTTTCCGGAACGCTGGTCCTGCTTTTGTACGACGCGCACGCGCGCGCCGGGTTTGATATCCGCACGCTTCCTTCCATCCATATTCCCAAATGTTAGCATCATTGTGACGTTTCCGATGTAGAATCCGTCGCGGCGGTTAAGATCTTGTGAGCCAACCGGAGAGGCATATGACAAATGCAGTCATCCTGAAGAATGTGACGAAAGCTTTCGGCGAGACAATAGCGGTTCGAAACTTCAACTTATCGATACCTGAGGGCGCGCTCTATGGACTCATCGGGCCGAACGGGGCGGGAAAAACGACTTTAATACGAATGATTTTGTCGATTCTGTTTCCCGATCAGGGAGAACTGAACGTTCTCGGCCATTCCTCAGCGCTGGAAGCCAAGGAGCGCATCGGGTATCTGCCCGAAGAGCGCGGACTCTATAAGAAAATGCGCGTGGGAGATTTCCTCGTCTATATGGCCCGGCTGAAAGGAATGGATCCGCCGGATTTGAAAAGCCAGGTCAGCCATTGGCTCCAGAGAATGGGGCTTCCCGGAACCGAGCGAAAACGGTGTGAGGAGCTTTCGAAAGGGATGCAGCAGAAGATCCAATTCATTACTGCTGTAATCCATCGCCCGGATCTTTTGATTCTCGATGAGCCTTTCAGCGGTTTGGATCCGGTAAATCAGCGGGTGATGCGGGATCTGATTCTGGAGGAACATCGCCGGGGCGTTACTATTCTGTTTTCGACTCATGTAATGGCTCACGCCGAACAACTGTGCGATCACATCGTTATGCTTCACCTCGGAGACAAGGTGTTGGACCAGGCGTTGTCCGAAATCCGCCAGACAAACGATCCGCGGCACATCCTGTTTGAGCCGCTGGATCCCTCTGCTAACATGGATCAGCTTCGTTCGATTCCGGGTGTGCGCGAAATAACGTCGAATGGCGTGGGATGGGAAATCACACTTGCGAGCGACTCCAGCGCTTCGTCAGTGATTCCCTTGGTCGTTCGTGCGGTTGTTCCGGCCCAAATTCAGATACGGAGGCCTTCATTGGAGGACGTGTTCATCAGCATTGTCGCTGGAACTGAGGTGCAAAGCGAAGAGAACGCAAAGCTCCGCGCATCCCTGAGAGATGGCGGAGAGATCCTGGAGGCAAGACGATGAAAAAAATACTGTATGTGGCAATTCGGGAGTTTCTGGCGACCGTAATGACCAAAGGCTTCGTGCTTGGCGTGCTTCTGACCCCGACCTTGATTGCGCTTATGGTTTTTTTAATTCCGCGCCTGATTACCGAAGGCCCGCCGAAGATCGAGGGGCAGGTTGCCATTGTCGATCAAACGGGAATCGTCGCCGGAAATCTCGCTGTCAGCCTGACCCCTCAGCGCTTCGTGGAGAGGCGAGTGGAAATCCAGAGTCGGGTGCAATGGATGGCGGGAAGCGGAATCGGCGGCGGAAATGCAAGGAGAGCGTCAACGCGCGCACCCGACTTAAGAAAACCGGAGGAAATGCCTCAGATCTCGACCGTTGTGTTGCCGGCCGGCAGTGATGTCGAACAGGAAAAGATTCCGCTCAAGCGACCCCTTTTGAACAAAAATGGGGATCCGTCAATTCGGCTGGCGCTTGTCATTATTCACCAGGATGCGATCAAACCCGAGGAGCAAAATGCGGAATTGCCATCTTACGATCTTTTCGTGCGCGGTCAGCTGGACGACCGGCTGGTGGAAGA
>JBEKKY010000501.1:0-3269 GCA_050010475.1 Acidobacteriota bacterium
CCCCAGGCCCGCTGGCAAGGCGTGAGCGACGAGCATACCGGGTAGTATGTAAGGAGCGAACAACGCAGCCAGCGGGCCTGCGGGCCGCAGCCCGAAGGGGCGCGGCGGCGGGCGGGCATCTGCTTCGTTGCCGCTCCTCGACGATGTCACCGCATCGCCTGCCTCGCGGCGCCTTGCATCTGCCCGCCCGGCGCTCGCGCCAAAGTGCGTCACTTATTTCGTCACAGGCCCTAATGTGCGGCGGGCACTTATGCTTACAGCCAACATGACCATGGCACGGAAAAAAATCGGCGACTTCTACCTGGTTGAGCTGGTCGGCTCGGGTGGTATGTCCGACGTCTACCTTGGGATAAACCCGCGCCGCCGGGAAAAACGCGCATTCAAGATACTCGGGAAACGTGCATCCACGTGGTCCTCAGCATACGGGCGCTTCATTCGAGAGGTGGATATCATTCGCGATCTTTCGCACCCGGGCATTATCAAGGTGCTGGACAACGGTGTGCTGGATGACTGTTACTACTACTCAATGGAATTCATGCCCGGCGGCAATCTAAGCCGGCGCTTGGATCGGGGGAAAATGCCGATCGAGGCGGCAATGAAACTTTTCAAGCCTGTCTGCGACGCCATGGCGTATGCACATGAAAGAGGGGTGATTCACCGGGATCTGAAGCCGGCCAATATTCTGCTCAATGCAAACGGGGAGCCCGTGATTTCGGATTTTGGAATTGCCAAAATGCTGGATCTCGAATGGACCCCGTTGACCCGGTCAGGAGAAATTCTGGGTACGATTGCCTACCTCGCACCCGAACAGCGTTTCAGCTCCAAAAATGTGAATCGCCGTGCGGACGTGTACACGTTGGGATCAATTCTTTATGAGATGCTGATGGGATTCCCACCTTTAGGCAAATTTCCCTGGCCCGTTGAAGTGCAACCGAATTTCCCACGGGTTTTGGAGTCAATACTGGAAAAGTGCCTGGCTATTGATCCGGAAAACAGGTTTGAGCATGCAGGTTTGTTGCTGGCAGAACTGGAGAAATGGCCGGAAAATCCAAATAGAAGGATTGTGGAGACTGCGCGCGTTCCTGGCCTGACGAGACCATCCGTAGCCGGAGACGATAACACACCACCAGTGAAGACCGACCGGATCGAGGGGTGGTTCCGCATATTGAGATCGGGAACTACCAGAGAGCGGCTTACGGTAGTTCGTGAAATGGTTGATAAACTTACTCCGGCAGAGGCCAAAACAGTTTTAAAGCTTTACACGGAAGAAGGAGACCGCGTGCGATGGGGGCTGATTCGCGTTCTTGGCGAACTAAGGATCGAAGCGGCAACACCTCTGATCCTCGGCGATTTGAGCAGTCCTTTTCATGCAGAATGTGCGATAGAGGCTTTGGGGAAAATCGGTTCCCATGAGGCTTACGACTCTATACGGGAATTTGTTGTGGGCCATCCGGAAAGCGCAATGATCGCCCTCATTCCAATGGCGAGGACAGGGAAGCAACAGGCCATGGGGAATCTGCAGCCCTATCTTGAGCATGAAATGGCCGTCATGCGCCAGGCAGCGGTTCGGGCTGTCGCCTCGATTGAATCCCTGGAATCGCTGCAGGTGTTGAAGGAGCATCTTCCCATGGAGCGCGATGAAAAGGTCCGCTCGGTTCTCTTTCAGGCAATCCACTCTCTTCAAGGGGTTTTGCTTCCAGCTGTCACAACATCGGTGATCAATAACCAACAACCAACAACTGAGCTAACAGCGGAAGACGGCACATGACAAGGAGAGTCCTGTGCTTCAGATGGTTTTAAGAAGGCAGCAAGCGCGGACCGCAGCAAGCAGCATGGACTTGGCTTAGAATGAAGGCCGAAGCAATCCAAAATCTTCTGAATGGCGCCACGGGGATTTATTGCGCAGAGGATTCGCATCCGGCCACCGCAGCGATCGCATTTTAAAACATCAACCGAAAACAGTCCGGCCCTGGCGACAACGAAGACGCCTTAACTACTGTGGTGCGTCATAATTGCAGGAGCATATGCCCTTACGCATTTTTAATGAAACATGATGGTTTTGCAGCTATTTCAAACGAATTGTTATGTGCTTGTTTATATGCTGCAGTACGTTAGATTTTTACGGGTCGACAAAGGCTTTCATCTGAATTTGCGCTCCGCCCGCATTTAGTACATACGAACTTTGCACCCTTCACAAGTGCTTTATAATCTTTTAAGCTACTCTCTAAATAACCCATATTTACAAGATAGCACAGATGTTCATCGTGCATTGGACACGGCATCTCGGGTTTCTGCATTCTTATCCCCCTATTTTGTTTTATGCTCATTGAACGACAGCAACCAACCGGCTCATTTCATAGGTATTGATACAACAACCATTCGTGCTATGCAATACGATTCGCCCCCGCTTCAAAGGACGGCAAGACTATGACTGCCACCGGAGAGGGAGAAAGCGCAGATGGAGCAGATGGACGGGTTATTAATGGTGGCAAGCTCTGGGAGTACCTTCGGCACCATTTCATTCGTCAGGATCCACATGGAGTCCTTGCCGGCACCGTTAAATTGACGGCGCCCGTTTTAATCTTAACGATTCCCGATCCGCCCAAGGCCGACAAGTTACTGATTCTCAGCGCAAATTTGGAATACGCCGCCGATTACAAGCAATTTCAGGCGCCGCAGACGGTTCAATAAGGGGGGTGAGAAGTACCATGAAGCATCAACAGGTTTTAACCGAGCACAAGAAGCGCAGTGCCGTTTTTTCGAGCGAAATGACGGCGGATGTAGCCGTATGGCCGCCAAGCATCAGCCGGGCGGTAATTGACCTTTCACAAATGGAAAAAAGGAGAAAAAAGCAAAATGATCAATCTGAAGAAGAAAAAGGAACAAACAAAAGTTGCAATCACTACAACTGCGGCACGATCTGCAGCGCTTCAGGAAATCGTTGCGCTGGACGCCGAGACCGTAAGAAAAAGGGCGGCGCTGGAGAAGCAGCGTGTTGAGGCTCATGCAACGGCTCAAAAGAAGCGCGATGCATTCGAGACTGCGCGGAGGGCTTACATCGAATCCGAAGAGCAATGCAGCAAAATTGTTTACGGGCTCGACAATTTGGGCTTTCAGACGGAATGCTCTCAAAACAGAATCTCGGCGGCGCTCGTGCGCGGGTGCTCGCCCCTAGTCACCGAGTTTCATGGCGAGATGCTAGACCAACTGCAGGACTTGCAACGGCAGCAACCGGAAGTGATTGAGCGCCGCTTAGGTCAAAATATCAA
>JBEKKY010000502.1:0-2987 GCA_050010475.1 Acidobacteriota bacterium
ATCGGCTGCTTTTGCTCCGCCCCCGGCACCGCCGACTCCGGACGGAAAAACTCCGGCCGGAGGTGGCCGTGGAATAATGTACGGACCATATGAAGGTTCCTATCCACAAAGCCTGGTGAACGAGATTGTGCCATTTATCGATAAAAATTACCGCACTCTCGCCAATAAGGACAACCGGGCCATCGCCGGCCTCTCGATGGGCGGAATGCACACCATCCAGGCGACCAACAACAACCCTGGAGTATTCGGTTGGATCTCTGTTTGGAGCGCAGGCGGCCAGGACACTCCGGAGTTCGCCGCCGCTCTGACCAAGCTCAAGGAAGCTGGAGTGAAGCATTACTATGTCGCTGCCGGCGCCAACGATTTCGCGCGCAGCGGCTCTGAGGCGTTGTACAAAATCGCACAGAAAGCGGGCCTCAACACATCCTGGCATGAAACCCCCGGAGCTCACTACTATCTTATCTGGCGGGTATTCCTGGGCGATTTTGGTTCCATGCTATTCCACTAAAAAAGCCTCGCCGGTAGCACTGATCACACAGCGAATCCGTTGGTTTCTTGAAGATTCGCAGGCTTTAAAGAACAGCATTATCGCATTCACAGTTGCGGGATTATTGCGGAATCCCCGTCCCAACGCCGCAATCATTGCTTCGGTTGAGGAACTTTGGGACAGCCGTTGGGGCATAGCGTTATTACGTGCACAAAGCGCAACTGACCTGTGACAGTTCCCATGTCTACGTCTACGATATAGCGACGGTTTGTCATGGGCACTCCGCCTCCTTTGGGAACTCCTTCGGTGCAGGATGGATTGGGATGGTTGTCCGCATCGGTATAATACCCGCCTTCAATACGGCTGCAGGGAATACCCCAGGGCAATCTGTTGAAGGCAGAATAATCCTGGAAGATGTCAAAGTAATCATCCGCGACCTTAATCAGAGTCTTACGGTCAGTGCGCTTTTTAGGAGAAATAATGTCCCATTTCTCCGCTGACGAATACTTCAAATAGCTTTTCGCATCGAACAACCAGTCTCTCTGATCGCTCGCGAGGCTTTCGATCTCCGCAATCTTGCCGTCGACAACTTTCAAACGGGTCCCGATTACCCACGGATGATCGCTGTTCGCTTGAATGATTTCGGTAAAAGACTCACAAATATCCACGTCGAAAATGCTGCGGCTGAAATCGATTGGGAAAGGTTTTTGCCAGAGGCCCTGTCCCAGCGGGATTTCCTTCCTTCTTTCGATGTACTTCGCCTGAGGAAGCAGAGGCATCAGAGACGGAGCCCCCTTTTTCAGCGCGTCCAAGTATTTGTTGGTTGCTTCCTGAAGTCCTGCCCGGGTGCATCCTTTTACTGCGGTTGTCAGGACAGGTTCCGCCCACGCGGGCATGGCAAAGTAGAGCAGCATGAACACAGAAATTGCCCGAATCATATGTCCTCCTTAGGTGCTATTGCGTAATTGGCATTGTTGCATCAATATTACTATATCCTAACGTCCAGCCGGACTAAGTGCCCGTTGTCCTTCGACGATATCTTCCACCATCATGTGTTCCAGGTAGTAGCCGTAAGCTTTTTGCGGTTTTTGGATGGCTTCGGGATCTTCCGGAATCTGGACCTTCGCCTCCAAACCTTCAAGAGACTTCAGGTTGGCTTCAAGGGTTTTGGCTCCTAGCGTAATCATTGCTCTGGTGGATAAGCCGAACCGGTTTTCCAAATCCCTTATCTAAAGATTACTTCGGTTTCTTGACCTCATAGTTGGGCCAACCGGAGGGTGTATTCTCCGGCATAATGTCCATGAATGCCTCAACCGCGTGGATCTGCCCACCGTAGATCTTGAATGCCTCGAATAGCGTCAGGGCGTTTCCAGGTCCGTAGCTGTTGGTGTTCCCGAAATCGAGACGAAACAGCACGACGCCCAATTCCTCATCCACGGCTGCAAGCCGATAGCTGATGTCGGGGTGTGCCATAACGCGCTGGGTGCGAATGTTCTCGCTGCCCGCCCTGGCGCCGGGACCGGCGGTAATGACCCCATTCTCGATGCGATAGGCATCTGGAGCGAATGGTGCATTGACTGCATCGAAATTGCCTCCCACCTTCAGGCCGGCAGGATAGATTTCCGCAATCCGGATCAGCTCGGCACGCGACATCCGCTGTGATGCGTCGGGCACGACATTCATAGCCGGATGCGGCGTTGTCAGCTTTTCGATATCGAAGAGTGCGCCTTCCGCCTTACTCCGTGTGACCATCGTTTCGATTTCTGTAATCTTCTTGTTCTCGATCTTCAGCCGCAACGCCAGCATCACGGGTGTTCCGTTCTCCTCGACAACGACATGGGATGCCGCCACACCTTCACGGACATCCAGGAAGTCCTGTCGATAGGAGCGGACCTTCGATGCGCCTTTCCACAACCCTTCTCCCAGTGGCAGCGTCTTAGTGTCTTCTGTAAAGCGTGCGGTGGGAGCGGTTGGAATGGCCTTCGGATTGTGGCTGATCATGGCATCCAGGTATTGTGTGATGAATCCGCGAAGGCATTCGCGGCCGCACGCACCGGCAGCAGTTTCCACTCGAGTTTGTGCATTTGCTGCGACGGTCAGAAAGACGGACAGGGAAGCCAGAGCAATTGAGCGTCTCATGATGGATGTCCTCCGAAAAGTGGCGGCATTATACCTCACGGGGCTGATGTCAGCTGTTTGATAGCAGTTTGGTTTTTCCAGGCAAGTGCAGAATAGCACGGGTCGGCGAGGAAACATCCCGGAATTCTCCGCGCGGCGTTGGTCAGAAGCGCAGCCAGACCGCAGGCGAGCAGGCAAACAAGTATGTATATTCCCAAAGGTCGCTTCATATTCAGCCTCACGTGTCGCCGTCCAATTTCCCGGCCAAACAGCGTGGTCGCTGCCTACTCAAACAGCTTGAGACTCACCGATTCGCCCATAAGCCGGTAGCCTTCCGTGTTGGGATGCACGTAGTCTATGGTCAGATCTTTGCGGATGCTTA
>JBEKKY010000503.1:0-2905 GCA_050010475.1 Acidobacteriota bacterium
ATTTCCGCCGGGCTGCGGGCGCCATACATCAAAGTGACCGTCCCGAATTTCTCCCGGTTGTCCAGCGCGTACCAGAGCAGTGACCGGAGAGGAGCCATTCCGAGCCCGCCGGCAATGATCAGCAGATCGTTGCCTTCCATTGCTTCGATGGGGAAGCCGTTGCCGTAAGGACCGCGGATCCCGACCATGGCGTTGGTCGGCAGCCGGTACAGCGCCGATGTCACTCTGCCCGCACGCCGGACGCACAGTTCCAGGATCCCCTTGCGCGTTGGAGGCGAGGAGATTGAGATCGGCGCTTCTCCGGTCCCGATAACGGACAGCTCGACAAACTGGCCGGGCCTGTGTTCCCAGTTCTGAACGACTGCGTCGTCGGCAAAGCGCAACTGGAATAGGTAATTATCCGGTACCATCCGATGAATGCGGACGATGCGCGCCATATGCGGCAGGTACGGGTTCTCGATATTTTCAGCGGGACGCGGGTGTACTGCTTGCGTTTCCATCTCGCTCACCTCGAATCGTTTCAATGACTGTAATAATGTTGATTTTGGCCGGGCAGACCGCCACGCAGCGGCCGCAGCCCACGCAGCTGGGCCGGCCGTATTCGGCGACAAACCCGCGCTGCTTATGATAAAAGCGGAATTTCACTCGTGAGGAACGCTTTTCCCGGAAGTTCTCGCCTCCCGCAACAAGCGCGTGTGTCTGAAGGAGACAGGAGTCCCACGAGCGGATTCGTCGAGTATTTCGGGCAGGTCTTCCAATTCCAGGTGCGTTTTATATGTGCTGCGCCGGTTTTGGGAACGCTTCTTGTACTCCATGAAATCAGCCTCGGTTGCCGGCTGCATCAGACAACCGCTCATGACGACCATGTCGTCGCCTCGGCTGGTCCCGACGAGCACCAGGTAATCGTCTCCGATGTCACTAAGGAAGAGATCGAATCCGTGGTCCACAAAATCCGCATTCATCGAGCTTGCGGCGTGCCACTCGTCCGGCACGAAATCGACGCCGATCACGGCGGTCGCTTTTCTCCGGGCTATGTAGTACGGATCCGGGAATTTCGACTGTGCAAAGACACGGTCCAGGATATTCAATCCGTAAATGTCGTAGGAATGGACTCCGAACAGAACCATCGGTTTTGAGGCGTCCGCCAGGAGATCCTGATACCCTTTATTCGGATCAAAAGCGAACGTCGTCTCGCGCGGCGGGAGAAGCAGCTTTTTGGGCGGCAGCATAGTACGCGTGTAATTCATCCGGACATCCGACCAGAGGGACGGCTTTTCAAAGGCAAACCCGTCGCCGCGCTGTATCGGAGCGTAAACTTCGCCGAAAGCCGGGAGAACCGAAACGAAGAGGTCCAAGTCCCGCTTTGCCATTTTCAGTATCTTCATAATTACCTCCTCCCAGCCGAGTTGGTGATTGCCTCTGAAGGAGAGCTTGTCAACCGCTTTGCCTCGGCCAGCAGCCTTGCCGGTTCGACCGGTTTTGCCAGAAACAGGTTTGCTGGAAGCCAGCCTGCTTCCGGATCGACTCGAAATGCCGGCTCGTCGGAATAAATGCTGGACATCACGATTACAGGAGTGGCGCTCAATGCCGGAACGCGGCGCATCTCCTGAAGCACAAAAAATCCCTCAGTTCTTTCCGACATCATGATGTCGAGCAGGACCAAGTCCGGCTGCAGAGTCTTCGCCAGCTGCAGGCCATCCCGGCCGTTCGACGCGCTTCGGACCTTGTACCCGGAAGACTCCAGGAGGGCCTGGTTCGCTCTCACGTAATCACTATCATCGTCGATGATCAGTACTGTCTTTGGTTCATTCATCGTTTTCACCAGGGTTAAACTAACGCTCATTGGATCAAAAATAGGGGACGCCACCCTATTTTCACGAAAATAGGGTGGCGTCCCCTATTTTCCCACTGAATCGGCATCGGCCTCCTGACTGAGTTCGGCGACCGGGAGCTTCACTGTAAATGTGGAATACTCCCCTTCCTTGCTGTCAACTTCGATCGAACCGCCCAGTTCATCCACAATTCTCTTACAGATGACCAATCCGAGTCCTGTCCCCGGAATATTCTGGGTTTCAGGCGTTTTGGCTCGATAAAACTCCTCGAAAAGATGCGCACGGAAAGCCGATGGTATTCCCAGCCCCGTATCACTCACCGTGAGCACGGTCCATTTTTCGTCTGCAGAAACTCGCACCGTAACCTCGCCGCCCGGCCTGTTGTACTTGACCGCGTTGCTGATCAGGTTTCCAACCAGCATATTGAGACTGACGGCATCCCCGCGCACCGGTGACAGCGCGGGAGCCGTTTCAGCGCTCATCCGGATGTTTGCGGCAGACGGCAGTTGCCGGTATTCCTCGATGACACCCTCAACGATCTTAACGATATCCGAGGATGCGCTGCGATCGCAGAGAGCGCCATGATCCAGCTTTGACATCATCAACCAATCCTGGATCAGACTGAGCATCTCCGCGATCCGTGACTGAGACCGGGAAATCCACTCAATCGTCTCTCCGGGAAGCCGATCGTGAGAGGTGTAAAGCAGAACATCAAGGTACTGCTTTACCGCCCCCAGCGGGCCCTTCAACTGGTGCGATACCAGCGTCACAAACTTGCGTTCGACCTCTTCTTTTTCTTTCCGGAGGCGTTTGGCCTCCTTTGTCAGGCGCCACCGTTCGAAACCCCGATCGATGATCATCCGAAGTTCGCCGGGTGTGAAGGGCTTGGGCAAAAAATCATAGGCGCCCATTTTCATGGCGTCCACGGCAGTCTCAATCGTCGCATATCCGGTTATCACCACAATCACCACATCCGGGTCGATCTTGCGAACGATTTTGATTACCTCAAAGCCGTTCAGTTCCGGCATCTTGATATCGACAACCAGCAGGGGGGGGTGGACCTGCTTGAGGCG
>JBEKKY010000504.1:0-3146 GCA_050010475.1 Acidobacteriota bacterium
CCCCCTTTTGCTCGCGCATCCTGGATTAAGAGGCCGAGCATTCTTGCTTCGGATTCACTTATCGTAGGAGTAGTAAACCCCGTATCCAGTATGTAGTTAACTGCTCTTCCATTGATCAACGCCGGTATTGTGATGCCACCCGCGCTAATCTCTGCACGGACAGTTGAAGATTTCAGATGGCTGATGGATTGATCCGGGAGAAGAGCAAAAAAATCCCGCAGACTCCTGAGATAAGGCTGATCGGGCTTTGCATTCAGCATTTCATCCCACTGCCGAACCAGGCTGCGGTATTTTCCAAGCCGCTGATAGAGGTTTGCTAAAATATAGCGCGCTTGGTCTGCTTCTTCAGATTTCGGTGCAGAGTGGATTATGCCTGTGAGGTCCTTCTCAGCTTCGCGAGTTTCGTTGAAAGCAGACGCGACAGCTCCGCGATATAACGATTGTGCCTTCGTCCGACCGATCGCTTCACGAAGCGCGAACCAGTGGTGCCCTTCATATAATTCCTTAAGCGTTGGTTCACTTCCATTTGGGTTTGGCGGGTGACCCCGGGCATTGGAAATCACAAACAAAAACAAACAAAGCCAGGGGAATCCAATTGATAGGGAAGCGGGAGACAAGAACCTGCGAATCATCTTCATTGAAAGTAGAATCCTGTCGTTTACTTCCAAATTCTAATCGGTTATCGGTATTGATGATACTTCTATTGCTATGGTTCACAAAAGCCATATAGGCGTTTTTGTTGTAGTCAGAAACTCGATCCAATTGACGTATTACGCGCTACTCGGGAAAGTGAAATCTCCCCTGACTCCCCCGAAGTCGCAATGTGGGAAGTAATGGTGTGCAGCGTAGTTGCTCAAAGATAACTATCGGAAACAAGCCTTATCACTCACAATAGACTCCTTACGGGAAGCCGAGGCTCAGCAGCCGATGCCTAGAGCGGCTACCGCCAGGCGATTTGTGGCGGCTTCTGCAAGCTCAAGAGTCGCTCCATGTTGGAAAACTCTTTGCCCACCTTAATATGATCTTTCAACGCCGGCCCAAGGATCTCGATTTTGCCTAAGTCTGCCTGCCTCAATCCTCGTTTGGGCGCAATATGTCAGGTGCCCGATCTTCCCAATCCCAAATCCCATCAATTCCGCACTCACGGTGTCGGCAGCAAGCCAGCCGGTACTTACGACACAGAAGCGATGGTCAACCGGTGTACGCGCTTGGAGAAATTTGTCTGCAAAATCCTATGATATAGTATTCGCATCGGCGGAGATTTCGTAAGAGAAGGCACACGGAGTTGGCGTAATACCACCAATCAGAAGTTGTACAGGGAAAGCCCGTTTTGAAAGAGGAGCATTTGTTATGAAGACAAAAATTGGCTGGAGTCTTTCGGTATTGATGGCCGTCCTCGCGAATGCAATATTCGCGGGCGCTGCGGTAACCCTGACGCTGCTAAATCCTCGGGGCGAAATTATGCCTCCGCCCTTGATTGCACCTTCGGCGCGCATCCCCGATCTGGCAAACAGAAAAATCGCCATCTACTGGAATGGCAAAGAAGGCGGCGACAACTTCTGGAGCGATGTAGAAGCGTTGATAACGCTCAGGCTTCCGAATACCACTATCCTTAGATACAACGGGCCCTTTGATCTTGGCGATGCTCAAGCAGCGAAGATTGGCAAGGAAACCGATGCATTCCTTTATGGTGTGGGAGACTGAGGGTCCTGCACGTGGACCGGCGTGTCCGGTTATGCAAGGATTGAAAAACTTGGAAGACCTGGAGTCTATGTATGCACCGACAATTTTGCCAAGGATGCAACATCGGCAGCGGAAGACGTCGGTATGCCCAGAGCTCGCATGGTCACAGTCCGCGCATCGGACTATTACAGGCTGCGTATAACTGCAGACGGGGTGAGGCCTGTTGCCGAGGCGGTGATAGACAGCCTCATTGATGGACTGAGACGTCCGCTGACCGCACAGGAACAAAACACCACGCCCCCAAAGGAAACTCTGGCGCCGGTTACCGTCACCGCGGATACTTACGAACTTGCCATCCAGAAATTCAATCAGGTGTTTCTCGATAATCACTGGGGCGATGGGCTGCCGATGCTGCCTCCCACCCAAGAAGCAGTCCAAACCATGCTGAAAGGCACCAACCGTTTTCCAAAAGAAGTCATCGGTACGGTAGCGCCCAAGAACGGAATCGCGACGATCGAAAAGATCGCTATTAACGCCGTGATGGCCGGTGCCAAACCGGAATACCTGCCGGTGATCATTGCAGCCATGGAAGGGATTACGGATCCGGCTTACGATGACCTTCACATGTTGACATCCACGGGCGCCTTTAATTTCGCCATCATGGTCACAGGGCCCATTGCGAAAGAAATCAACATGAATTCGGGGATTGGTTTCCTTGGCCAGGGATGGCAGGCAAACAGTACTATCGGAAGGGCGGTAAGATTGTGCATGACCAACATGGGTCGCCTGTGGCCCGGCGAAAATGATATGGCCGTCACCGGAAGACCGTCCGGGCACACAGGCTACGTGTTTGCTGAAAATAACGATCTCAGCCCCTGGCCGCCTTTCCATGTGACGCAGGGATTTAAGGAGGATGACAGTTGTGTGACCGTCTCCACAGTTGGCAGTTCTCCCGGAACCACTTTTGGAGGAGGCGCCGTCGCCACCTGGACTGCTCAGGGTATGCTGGACAACATTGTAAGATCTCTTCTGAGTGCCCGCGGCGGGATGTTCGGATGGAAGCGCGGCGGTCCGATCCCCAGTCCATCAAAATACATTCTTTTCTTCCAGCCGGAATTTGCCCTTGAACTGGACCGCATGGGATACCGGACGCGCGCCAGTGTGCAGAACTATCTCTACGAGCGTGCGACCATACCCTACGAGCAGCTTACGCCCGCAGAAATCGCCACCATACAACCGAGGATTGATTCAGGAGAAATTCCGGCTGATCGAGTGCCTGTTTTCAAGGAAGCCCTCAAGCCGGGTGGCAAACTCCCGCTGCTTGATAGGCCCGAGGATCTTCGCATCGTCGTTGTCGGTGGCATACCCGGATACACCTTCTCCATGAGCTATTTCAGGGAGGGATTATATGCTCCCACTTCGGATCAGACGAAATTAATCCGGGGCGCGACTCTAACCAAAGC
>JBEKKY010000505.1:0-2569 GCA_050010475.1 Acidobacteriota bacterium
AAAGCCATCATCTGGGCGCCGAAAAACGGATAGTAGTTCGGCGTGAACAAATCGATCAGCTTCCCCGAAAAAATCGGGTAGACGAATGTGCCGATATTCTGGAATGTCAGAATCATTCCGATCGCCGCACCGGCAACCGAGCGGGGAACGTCCTTTAACTCAAAAGGAACGGTAAGCAGCAACGGCGCGATCGTTCCCACTCCAAAGGGCATGATCAGTAAAATGATAGTCAACGGAGTGCCGAGAAAGCTTCCCTGAAGCATGTTGCAGAGACCGCCGGCCACACAGGCGAGCAGGATGGCAGGTTTGCGAGATCCGATCCGATCCGAAAGCGTCGGCCCGAAAATTGCCGCAAAAATTCCGGAGAACAGCGTAATGGATACAATGTGTCCGGCCATAGTATTCGTCATGCCGTACTTGCGTTCAAAAAATCCCGGGAAATGACTGGACCATGCCCCGCTATGTCCAAAAAGCAAAAACGCGACGATGCTCAGGATCCAAACTGGCCTGGAGCGCAGCACTAGCCCGAAGCCTTTGAGAACCGCGGTTAAATCGGATGCCGGACGATCGCCTGAAATTCTTTCTCGAATGATAACGAACCACGCAATTGCCAGGACGAACGTGAGGCTTCCCAAAATGATGGTTACATTCCGCCAGCCGCCAGCCAGAGGGCCGAGGATGCTGACACTGATGGCCATGGAAAGCGCTGCACAGAGAGCCATTCCCCCCGACGAAAGCCCATTGACCATTCCAAGCCGGTTACGGGGAAACCACTGGCTCAACGCGCGCGGGAAGTTCGGCCTCGCGAGCCCTATAGCAACGCCAAACAGGAACATGGCTGCAAGGAACTGATGATAATCCCGGGCGAGGCCTCGCATTGTGCTCCCCACCGCGATCAGCAGCATGCCGAGAAAACCTGTCCAGCGCACGCCGATCCGGTCGCTGATCAGCCCGCCGACAATCGAAAAGAGAAGTGCGCCGAGGCCGATCATTCCCCACGCCATGCCGACCTGAGTGGACGTGAGATTCATTTCCTTGGCGATGGTCGTCAGGAACGGTGGTATGCAGTTCAAGCCGAAACCAATTGCGATGCTTTGCGCAAAGAAAACTACTGTAAAGACTACCCAGGAATACCCAACAACCTTATTGTCTTCCATAGAATCCTACAGAAAAATCGGGTTCGCATATTCCGGCAATTTGTGGCTGCTTGTGATGCAGCCCTTTTATCACACAATCTTTGGTGTTGTTATGGAAAAGTGAAGCGCAGATTTTCGCGGATCTGCACGGATCCGCGTATGTCCGTTGGGAGGGCGTATTTCCGTTATCGGAATGTCTCCATAAGCTTCCATCCGGCTTCGATATATTGGCAGAGAGTGCGCTGCGTAGCCCCGTAGGAAATGAAATCGGACGGGTTCATCCCATCCGGTTCGTACGCTTTTGTAAACTCCGGAATCGTGGAGAGACGCCGCACGACCTCTGGAGCAATTTCCTTTTCGATCCGTTCCTCCCTGGAGTGATCTTCTGTGAGGAACCACTGCTGGGGATCCGGCGCGATCGACATCACCACCGCGGCGCCTGCCAGCTCGGTTAGATGATAGCTTCCGCGTAAGGCAGAAATCATGAGGACCGCTTCATATTGGTGTTGCTGATAAATCTGGTACGCCCGTTTCGCAACGGTCAGGCCTGCCTGGCGAATGTCCAATTCACTCGCAGGCGCTTTGTTATCCAGCGCAACTTCGCGCAGGTAATCGTCGAGGCGGCCGATCATGATAACGGAGAAACACTTTCCCGGTTTGATGCCGTTTTGCACCGCTCTCCGGCGGCCTGCACGGCATCTCTCCGCGATCGCAATCACTTGAGAAACCGTGAAACTCACGGTCCCGGCAGCGGCAATTCCTTCCGCGATACAGTTTTCCAAAACATCCAGACCGGCACTCACCGCAGGCAATTTCACGGCAATGTTTGGAGCCCAGGAATGAAAACGGCGGGCCATCGCCATCATGGCTTCGCGGTCTCCGGCGCGCGACGGATTGACTTGCGCACACACGTATCCCGCATTTCCGCCGCTGCTTTCGAAAATGGGCCGGCACATCGCTGCGGCGCGCGTCACCATGCGCCGCATCAGTTCCTCCGCTTTCTGTCCGGCAGCGAGAGGACCCGCCGAATCCAATTCGGCAGCCCATGCATTCCTGTCCTTTGAAAGCGCGAGGCTCGCCAAAAAGGGATTGGTAGTCACGCCGCGGGCTCCGCGGTCAAGCCCCGACTGGATCTCACCCGGATCCGCGGAATCGTGCCACCACGCCGTTTTTGTGTTTTCGCGTTAACCCGTAAACCCGTTAACGCGTAAACGGAATCATTGTTGCGGTTTTTGAACTGTCACTTTCGCCATATCTTCGATGAAGGTGGTGATGGCCCCATGATCCAGGTCTCCGCGACCCGCATTCATCAAGGCCATCAAAACCTGCTGCGCCAGACTTGTGAATGGCAACGACACCTTCATACTCTCGGCTGCCAGGAGCGCATTGCGCAGATCCTTCTGATGCAGGCGAATGCGGAATCCGGGCTTAAA
>JBEKKY010000506.1:0-3697 GCA_050010475.1 Acidobacteriota bacterium
TACGGCAGCATTAAGGGCTATCCCATGAATGGGACGGAGGCTCCCCCGAAGACTACCTTCTACGGGCTTTATGACCGAAGCCTGAGTTTTGATGGGCGCCCTCCCTTTGATCTGCCGCCGCGCTACTCCGAAAGACGGGAAAGGCTGGACCTTTCCAAACCGCTCAATTTTGTAAACACATGTGACATTATCGGAGGCAACTCCGGTTCACCGGTCATAAACAAAAACGGCGAAATTGTCGGGCTGATCTTCGATGGAAATATCGAAAGCCTGGTAGGCGACTATGTATATAACGAAGCCGATAATCGTGCCGTTGCGGTAGATACGGCGGCCATGACAGAAGCCTTACGCAAACTATATGATGCAGACAGCTTGGCCAATGAATTGGAGAATAAATGAATTGACGATTTACGATTGATGATTGACGAATGGGAAACTCCCTATCGGAGATCATTCAATCGTCAATCGTAAATCTAAAATCGTAAGTTAAGATAGGGTTCCTCCATTTGTGAGCAAACGGCTTAATGACATTGAAAGCTTTTTGAGGATTTTTTTCGGGCGGCTTGAAAATAGCAGACTAATGATTGGAGGCCAGCTCTTTAAATTGATCTATTGTCATTCCGGCTTGGCGGATGATTGCTCGCAGAGTCCCGCGATCTAATTCAGGGTGATCGGGAACGACGAGCTGTATAAAAGGTTCTTGTCGGCGAAGTATTAAGTGGCTTCCATGCTGCCGTATCAAAACAAATCCGGCATCAGCTAATACTTTCACGCAGGCTCGTCCTGAAATGCGCGGCAGGTTGCTCATACGGCAACCAGCAGGGTTTCAAACTTCTCAGGTGGAACAGGTAAGCCATCCTGATCAAGCGCTGCGATATAACCTTGAATCGCCTCACGAATGTTAACAATTGCTTCTTCTTTTGTTTTGCCTTGGCTTATGCAGCCAGGAAGGCTGGGGCATTCTGCCACATAGTGCTGATCTTCTCCCGGATAAATAATAACTTGTCTCATGGCTGGCTCCCTATTTCTGCTTGACGGCACTTAAAACCATAGCATGATTTGAATTATAGAATCAGCCGGCGCGCCGTTTTTTGGTCGTTCCATCCGAACTGCTTTTCCGCCGTGTCGCAGCTGCAGCCAGATCCCAAAGGTCACGCAGCGCCTTATTCACGGCAGCATCATTTGGAAACGCTTCCGCGATTTCAGGCTCAAGAACGATGACGTTTGTTTCTTCAGCGACTCGATCTGCATATTTCCAACGCACAAGCGGACCCAAGTCCAAACGCCTGTATTGAGGCCGAAGCTGATCGGTTGATTTATGTTTAGCTTTCTTCATAAATTCTGCGTTCGCGCTTCGTCATAAGACGAGCGCTGATAATTCGGATTTTATCATTTTCTTCGGTATGTGCTACCACCAGAAGGCGATTCTTTTTGGAATTGCCGAAAGTTATAAAGCGGGATGTTCACTTTTTCAATCCGCCAAGACAGCCGGTGGAGATGTATTATGATTAAAATCCGGGTTGAACAGAGCCGCAAGCGGCAGCGAACGGATTCATTCAAAAGAGGAAAGAATGAAAACAAAACTGATGAACGCCTTGATCGGGTTTATTGTCCTCTCTGGGATCTCCCTTGCATTTTCGCCTGATGGCGCCGCAAGTCACGGGAGGGAAGTATACGCCGCACAAAAATGCGCGCTATGCCACTCGATGGGGCAAGAAATCGGTTCTTGACGGTGTAGGCTCGAAACTGAATTCCGAAGATATCAGGAAGTGGATCCGGACGCCTAAGGGGATGAAGCCCAACACGGTTATGAAACCCTATTCGAACCTGCCCGAAAAGGATCTCGATGATCTTGTCGCGTTTATAATGACTCTGAGGTAGTTCGAAAAACAAAAACGCCACGGATTCCACGAATTTCACTGATTCTGTTGGAGGGTAATCAGTGAAATTCGTGGAATCCGTGGCGTTTTTTTCAAACTATGCTGCCGAGAGCGCAGCTTTCAGGTCTGCCTCAACGGTTGTAGTCGGCTTGATGCTGAATTTTTCCACCAGCACGTTCAGCACGGTCGGGGTGACAAAAGCCGGCAGCGAGGGTCCAAGGCGAATGTTCTTGATTCCCAGGTGCAGCAGCGTCAGCAGAATGGCACATGCCTTCTGCTCGTACCAGGAAAGAATCAGTGAAAGCGGGAGGTCATTCACTCCGCAGCCAAATGCATTTGCCAGAGCGACGGCCACTTTGATTGCCGAATAGGCATCATTGCACTGTCCGCAATCCAGAAGCCTGGGGATACCCCCGATATCTCCGAATTCCAGCTTATTGAATCGATACTTCCCGCAGGCAAGCGTGAGGATCACGCAATCCTTCGGTACGGATTCGGCAAATTCCGTATAGTAATTGCGGCCCGATTTTGCGCCGTCGCACCCGCCGATCAGGAAGAAATGGCGGAGCTGTCCGGCTTTAACTGCGCCGATCACCTTGTCTGCCACTCCAAGAATCGTGTTGTGTCCGAAGCCTACCAGGATGGATTTTTCCGGCTCGTCCGTTGCGAACCCGGGTGCCGCCAAAGCTGCATCGATCACCGGCTTGAAATTCCTGTTTTGAATATGAACCACACCCGGCCATGCAACGAGTCCGTTGGTGAAGATGCGAGCTTTGTAACTCTCTCTTGGCGCCTGAATACAATTGGTAGTCATGAGAATCGCGCCCGGGAAGGCAGCAAATTCCTTCGCCTGATCCTGCCAGGCTCCGCCGTAATTACCGACCAGGTGGCTGTGCTTCTTCAGGGCAGGATAGCCGTGTGCGGGAAGCATTTCTCCATGGGTGTAGACATTGATCCCGAGTCCTTTCGTCTGCTCCAGGAGTACTTCGAGATCCTTCAGATCATGACCGGAGACCAGAATTGCTTTTCCCTTGATCGGCGTGACGCGTACGCTGGTCGGCACGGGATTGCCGTAAATTCCGGTATGAGCCGCGTCGAGCGCTTCCATGACCGCGAGGTTGATTTCCCCGCACTTCATGCACAGGGTAAAGAGCCGGTCCACGGTAGGATTCGGCTGAGTAAGATAATCCAGTGCTTCATGTGTAAACGCGTAGGCCTTCTCAACGTCACGGCCAAGTATTTGCACGTGATCCAGATAGGCGGCAACCCCTTTCAGTCCGTAAGTCAGCAATTCCTGGAGGCCGGCGAGGTCGTCCCCCAAAGCGGCTCGGGCGTGGGCGACGCCGATTTGAGGGGCCTCTTTCAAAAGACCATCAGGATCCGACGCTGGAGTCCACTGAGCCGGCCCTTCAGGCTTTTCGGGCTGTTTGCCGGCTTTTCGGCAGGCATCTTCGTACAAGGCTTGGGCCGTTTTTTTCATGGCCGCTGCTTTGTACACCATGCCTTCGACGCGGGCGGCGTCAAAATTCACGTTCGTTACCGTGGTGAACAGGGCTTCGACTACAAATATGTCCACCTCACTGTTTTTTGCACCCAGTTGTCGGGCCCGGTTTGCATACTGGGCGATGCCTTTGGCGGCATACATCAGCAGATCCTGCAATGCCGCAACCTTGGGCTCCTTGCCGCAAACTCCCCTTTTTTCACATCCGCGTCCTCCGGACGTCTGTTCACATTGATAGCAGAACATATCCATGATCTCTCTCCCCTTAAATGGTTGTTGCCTTCGAACACGGGAAATCTTACCTTCAATTGTTGGC
>JBEKKY010000507.1:0-3204 GCA_050010475.1 Acidobacteriota bacterium
CGACGACTCCGGGGATTGCCCGGGCTTTTTTAGTGTCTACTGACTTAATGCGAGCGTTCGCATACGGGCTGCGGAGGAATTTGGCTTCGAGCATGTCGGGAACGACGTAGTCGATGCCGAATTTTGCAACGCCGGTTGCTTGTGCCCAGGACAATACTCCTGGAAGATTCGGTTTCCCGACAACCTTGAAATCTTTTCTGGTTCCGTTTACTCCTGCGAGATCGGCCATTTTATGCTCCTTTCATTGCAGACAGGCATTGCGATGCTGCCTCGACCATTAATTTTATTATGCCGGCAAGGGAAGAGCAGTTCCTTGATCTGAGTCAAGTTTAAAAAAATACTGTTCACAAGTTTTCAATTTCTCAGGTTGCCGGTTCTATCCCTGCCAAAAGCTCCCTGAGTGTAACCGAAAGCCTGTCAGGCTGTACATTCAATAAGTTGAGACAGACAAAGTCGTCGCCCCTTCTGCGATAAATCCCAGGCTATGATTTTGTTTTCTCAAGGATTCCTCGTCTGCTCCGGTGCTTTCTTCCGTTCCCGTTACAATCTCACAGCCTCGAGAACCTTGCTCTGCATCAGCAATTGGGCATACTCAAACGGAAACATCCTCGCCCTCGGCTGCGAATCCTGGATCGAATGTTTTGGATTCTTCTTCTGTACAGAGCGTCACAAATGAATGCTCATATGGCAGTAAGGCCCGAAGGGCCGAAAGGCAATAGGCCCGGCCGTCAGGCCGGGATAGGCTTGCAAAGCGATAGAGCGCTGAAAGCGCGGCACCATTGGCGCTTCACGTACCGCACCTTCGGCGCTCATTTTTATGCTAGCGATATTCCCCGGCCTTACGGCCGGGGCTACTCTCTGGAGGCCCTTCGGGCCTCAAACGACATGCGCATTTATTTAGGACGCTCTGTATAAAAATGGATCTGAGAGAGGCAATCAAATAAAATAGAATTTCCATCATCGAGGCTAAGGCTGCCACCTCCAGATAAAAACTTCAGCGTTTTCAATGCGGACGGGGTTTTGGCAATGGACAGGCTGCTTATGGCCGATGCGATGGCGAGAATGCTTGGGAACTAATACTTATTAGACTTTTCAGGATCCCGTTTCCGAAAGAGAGGCCATTCAATGTCCGTTACCATCTGCACCGGAAAACTCCATCGTGTCCACGTAACCGGCGCCCGGCTTGACTATGAGGGAAGCATTACGATCGACCGCGACCGGATGCCGCCGGAATCGTGCCGTTCCAGCTTCTGCACATCAACAGCATGGCCAACGCGGTCCACTGGGAAACCTACGCAATCCCCGGCGCGCCCGGCAAGGGCGATGTTCTCCTCAACGGTTGTCCGGCCCGTCTTTTCCACAAGGGCGATCAGGTGATCATCCTGTCGCTGGAACAGGTGGAACGGTCTAAAGCCTCAAGGCTCAGGCAACGGGTCGTCCACGTGGACGCAAACAACAAGGTAGTCAGGATCGACGTCAAAAAAGCGTAGCTACTTTATATCAAGTGACGGCTTCGCTTCTGGACAATAGCATCGCGGTGACGGCGTCCAAAGCCTTCTGCACCGGAGCACGGCGGTAGTCCCACTGTTCGCCCCGTCCCGGCGGCAGGATGACCATAGCGGCATTCGCTTCGAAGAACAGAATCTCGCCCTTCGCGGTCATGCCGAAGTCGATGCCGGCATAATCGAGTGAAACGGCGGACCTGATCTCCTCGAGCGTGGCCATGGCGGCGGGTCCCAGCACGCTCGGCATGTCGAGAAGGAAATCTCCGTCCTCGGCCCGGTGCGCGGCGTTTTCCGCCATGTCCGCGCTAAAATAGTGGATCTTCCAGTTCCGGGAAATCGCGGCATGCAGGGGATAGAACTTTCCATCGATCGTCATTACCCGGTATTTGCGGTAATTGCCGTCTTTGCCGGGGACATCGAGAAATTGGATCACCGCGAATTCACCGCCCGGCATGGCGGCCAGGCCCGCCCTCAGGTTGTCTGCACCGGCAGCCTTGATAAAATGTTTTCCCGCATGGAAGCCCAGGGCCCTGAGCAGCACGGGAAAGCGGAATCCCATCGCCTCAAGCGCGGCCTTGGCGTCGTCCCGTTCCAGCGCGCTCCTTGACATTCGCACAGTCTTGGGGAGCAGGAGATTTTTGATTCCCGCCAGGCGCTTCGTCATGCATTCGCGGCCGGTCAAGGCTACGGCTTCGGGCCGATTGATGACCGGAGCCCCGGTTTTCCTCAACAGTTCGGCGGCCGTGTGCAACGCCTTGCCGCCGAGGTCCGCGTCGCCGATGGCGTTCCATACCACCTGATGTTCCGGAAGAGGCCGGGCGGGATCATAAAACTCCGTTGCCAGCAGCGTGGTCGTGAATACCTGATTGTCAATGGCTCTGCGCAGCGGCGTATTGCCGCCAGCCACTGAATTCAGCACCAGCACTGAAACGGGCTCTCGGCTCCCGCGGCAGGCTATGACCTGACAGGGGCGCCCGGCAAATCCCTTTTGACCGTGCTCCCAGGCCGCGTCATCCTCCCTGAGCTCCATCAGCACGCACGCCATGCCCTGATGGGCTTCGGGACAATCGGGATCGATTTTCAGCGCCGCTTCGTAGTGGAACCGCGCCCCTGCGTGGTCATCGTGGTCCCAGAGGACCGTGGCCAAATTCACATGACCGGCGGCTTCGTTTGGGTAGCATTGTATGATTCGGTTAAATAGCGTGATGGCGGCCTCGCGAAAATTCATTTCATAGAGAAGGCCGCCGAGATTACTAAGAGCGCCCAGATGGGTTGAATCGATCTTCAAAATCTCCAGATAGACGGATTTCGCCTCATCGATGCGCCCGAGGTCGTTCAGAAGAACAGCTTGACGGAAGAGGAGATCAGTGGTCGGAGCCTGTGCGGCCGAGAGCGCTTCGATGCGGGCCAGCTCGGATTCAAGGGCGCTGCGATGGGCAAGGTCGGTCATCGGTCGGGTCCATGGGTTTGAAGCTGTGGCGTGTGTCTTCAGTGATTATTCAGGGCGGCTTTGTCGATTGGAAGAACGAAAGCCCTTTTTAAAATGGATTCTCTCCTCGCAGACTCTGATTATGAGCAACATGTCAACTTCGGGCGTTTTGGCAGGCAGTTTCCAGCCACGGCGGATACTATATCACGGTTTTTGCAGGGATGATTCTCCGAGCGGGCCGTTTGCCAAAATCCCATACAGCAGCAGGTT
>JBEKKY010000508.1:0-4057 GCA_050010475.1 Acidobacteriota bacterium
GGCGATTTTCCACGACAATGATTACTGTATCAGGGGTTTTCAGGGAAGGAGTTAGACCAGCGGGTGAGCTTCAGCCTGTCAGCGCAGTTTGGCGTTTGTTTTTTCAGAATTCCTGTTCGTTCCGCAACGCAGGTCTTTGTGTCTTTGTGGTTTGCTTGGAAAACACAGGGAGCCGTGATGTAGAATGAGGACCCTGTCCACAAGGCCGGCAGCGCACATGGAGAAAACGCACATGATGCAAGAGCACGAAAAGAACCTAGACCTTGAAATGCGTACGAACGTTCCACGCTGGGTAGATGCCCAGCAATCGGAACTGAACTGGTGGGCGCACTTCCGGGATCTTCCATTTTATCGGAACCATTCATTTGAACGGCATTGGACCGAGCGCGTTTCGGCTTTCGGCATCAATCAATCGGATTTCAGAGGGAAAAATATTATTGAGGTCGGATGTGGCCCCTTCGGCGTAGTGAGTTGCACCTTCCCCGAGTCTTATAAAATCGGGATTGATCCGCTCATCGGCAGATACAAGGACCGGGCGGCGCCCGACGAACGTACGCTTCTTGTAGGCAGCGTTGGAGAGAGCCTGCCGATTCGTGCTGATTCAGCCGACCTCGTGTTCTGCATGAACGTAATCGATCACGTCATGAGCGCTCAAAAGGTGATGCTCGAAATTCGCCGGATACTCAAAAAATCCGCTCGTCTTATTCTTGAAGTTCATACATTCCCCGCGATTTTTGCTCCGATAATGATGTTTGACCACCCCCACACATATCATTGGACCAAGAACCGCCTGCTTCAACTGATGCGCGACTTCCGTTTCACTATCGACCGGATTGACGATGTCAAATTCGCTGTGCCCCTTGCCCTCAAATCCCGACTGACTCCCTCCTATTGGAAATACATTTTCGGCAACTGGTTTATGAAACTCACGTATATTTCAGCCACCAGGAGTGATTAGAGACAGAACCCAGGTTTGGCTGCATTATGATTTCTCAAGCGGAGACGCGGAGGGGCTGGCTTTTAAATCGGGAAGCTGGAATTTGGAGTTGGGAATCTAAAACTAGCAGGTAGCGGAAGTTTTGGGAGAGACAGGGCGCAGGATGCGGGTGAAACGTTTGCGAAGCATAAATAAAAGATTGTGCATTCCGTCCCGGTAGGGCCTGAATTTGTTTTCTCCGCTGCGGTTTGAAAATTCCAGGAATATTTCCATGAATCCGATATTCGGATTCCGCATGGCTTCAATCTTGAGCTCCTCGTATAGCACCAGTACGTCGCCGACCAGATTGATTTCGTCCAGAATCGAGCGCTCACAAACCCATACTGCGGATTGCGAATCGGAGACCCATCGGAAGTACAGGAGAGAAAAGACCAGGCTGAGGATCCTGTTTCCCAGGCGAAACTTGAACGACATCACATTCTTGCTTCCGGAGAAGAATCTGGATGCAGAAACGAAACGGACGTCCGACCGGAATAAAACCTCGAGCAGGTATGAAACGGCATCCACCGGGAAAAGGTGATCCAGATCCAGAGACACAATGATTTCGCCCCTGGATGCCCTGATCCCGTTTCTCAAAGCCAGGCCGTTCCCATGAACATCCACCGGAATGATTTTTATCCTATCGGTTCCTGCCAGCCCGGCTGCCTGTTCCCGGGAATTCGAGTCGATAAAAACAATTATTTCGTCAACAAATGATGGAACATTGGAAAGAACGCTCTGGAGCTGAGAATTTGCCTGGACACAGGGGATCAAAACGGTGATCAGGCTGTCTTTATACATGGCAGCATCATAACACACCTAATCGGATGAGCGCACTCACGCGGTTCCTTTAATTGTCTGAAAGACCGGATTTGTCCCCAAACGCATAAGGAATTTCACGCGGAGATGGATATAATGCTTCTCTTTACAAGATGCCCAGTGGAAGGATGTGGTTTGCGGCATGCCTGCTACTAGAAAACGGAAAGTGGCCATTATCCTTGGAATCCTGGCGGCAGAAATACTGCTCTGGGCCCCGATGCATCAACGAAGGATTATGAAGCTTTGTGCTATCGTCCCGCCAAATCGCCCGCGACCAGCGCTGTTATTCTTGTGGCCGGAATCAGTGAACTCGGCAGCCGCCACCCGATGCTTGTCGCCCTTGCACGTATCCTGACCCAGGAAGGAATAAAATCCGCTGACGATATCATTCGTGCGGCTGCCCAGGGCTGGAGGCATACCCTCACCGAGCTTGAAGAGTTCGACAATTTTGGTAGGCGTGAGCGTTGTGAATACACGAGGTGTAACAATGGTTATCAACTCCAGCACACGCTCATGTATCCGCGCCTCTTTCTTTTCATTCAGCGTTACCTGCAACGGCTTGCCGCCCACAGCCACGACCTCCAGCCCGATCCCAGATCCCTCGACCTTGGGGAGCCAGACCTCGGCGTAGAGTTTCAGGAAGGCTGACTCCGCCAATCCTTTTTCGGTTCCCTCACGTTCCTTGAGCTGAGTTTTCTGTTCGTCGGTCAGATTAAGCTGTTTGGCCTTCGCCTTGACGCGCTCGATTGCCAGGAGGTAACGCACAGCACGGCGCAACCCTTCAATCTGGTCGGCAGCGGGGATCGCCAAACCGAGTCCCTTGCGGAACTGGCGCGGCTTATCGCCGTACTTCTCCAGTAATTCCTTTCGGATCCTCTGCTGCTCGCTCTTTGTATCCGCACCGAACTCCAGCGGCAGGTAGGCAACCAAGAAAGCCGGTTCCTTGTCAGGAATCTCACCGGGCTTCGTCGGCCATACTTTCGCCCGATGCCCGGCCAGCCGGATTTCCAGCATTTCTTTGATCTTGTCCCGGACCTGGTTCTCGTCCCGTGCAACTGCATCGGCTTCCTGTTCCACCAGGAGCGTAACGTTTGGGTCCTTCTTGAAGCAGTAGCGGACGCCATCAAAATGGAGGTAAAGGCACTGATCTTTCACCTCCTTGAGGCACGCTAAAATGGTTGTACTATCCAGGTCAGGCCCCACACATACCGACATTATGCTGACCCCGGAGATATGCGGACCTCCGGGGTCAGCATAATGCCGCTTATGGCTTGGCCACTCCAGCTTAAGGTCGACGGAAATCTATCTCCGGGCCGATCCTACCGAAAAACTCGATGCGATCGAGAAAGCTTTGCCGCCGGAACTCCGCCGAGGGGTATTCCGGGTTGAAGACAAGCTCATTGCATGGCTCAATGGCCAGAAACTATGTGGAGTAAATCCCTGGGACGATTGTGTGAAATAGCACATCCGCAGTGGGGAACTCTTCATAGTTTCCTGCTGCGGATAACATGAATAAGCCACCACGCGATCCCGACCGCAGGCATCGCAGTGTACGCGCAGGAAGCCATGCGCCAAAATCCCACACTCCAGAAACTTGCGCAACTCGCGCTCGACGAAGCGCGGAACAATGCGTTCGCGCTGACGCTGCTTGGCCAGGAAGGTCTCGAGGTGTTCGGCGACTGCGCTGTAGAGAACGCTGTCTGCCGGATTGCGAGGGACGTAATCCGACGTGGGGTCGCATATGGCAAAACCGTCTTTCTCACTTTTCAGCTCATCTTGATGAAGACAGACAGCATATTGGCATACCATCGGCGCCGCGGACCTCCCCGGCTGTGGGAAGCCACAATTGATCTAATCTCCCCTGTCGAAGTTGAGCCAACTTTTTCTTCTATCGGATTGGGGGAAATGCTTGACAGCATCTCAGGGATGGATCGAATGCGACGATTGCCCCATTGCAGGTCGCACTGCTTTTTCCTATGCGGGTCTGCATGAATCCCACGATCAAGCCGGGGCAATTACTCCACTATATTCCGCAGATCTTATCGGCGGCTGCATCGGATCCCTCCTGGTCAGCTTAGCCTTGGCCCCGCTGGCAGGACTGGCCATTACCTCCTATTTGACGATTCCGGTCGTCATGCTCTCGGCTCTTTTGCTGTAATGAAACATGTGGGGACGGCTCTCCCGAGCCGTCCCGCCCGAGCAATTATGGGACTGAAATTCCGGACGGGTCTGGAGACCCGTCCGCACATAATTTTTATCAAT
>JBEKKY010000509.1:0-2791 GCA_050010475.1 Acidobacteriota bacterium
TCCAGCAGGAACTTCACAGGAGCCAGATCAATCCAATCATCGGCATACTTTTTTCGATTTTCTTCCAGAACTTTTATAACATCTGGAGATATCGGAGGAGTGACGAACCGTGCCATGTAAAGGCGGGTAGTCAAATCACCCTTTTGCCGGATCTCATCAAACAAGTCAACACGCTCCGCATCCGCACCGGCGCTGATCAAGCGGGTGAGACCCAGGGAACTAGCGTAATGGACAGCTTTCGTCAGCCGATTCCGTTCTTCCTCGCGAGTCGGCTGCGGAATGTTTTTCATGTGCGTTTGGCTGCTTTGTTGACTCATAAAAGAACGCATCGCTCTCAGCGCCGATTTTGCTCCACAGCTCTTCCTGGGCGTATACATTGAGCCGTTTTCCCGTGACCTTTTCGAGGAGAAGACCCAAAACCTGAGTGTTAATGTTCTGATACTCGAATTTGGTTCCAGGAGGAGTCTTGGTCGGCCGGATCGATTGCGCATACTTTTCAAAGGACGGACTTCCTGTAAGCAGCGCCGCGCCGATCAAAGCAGCTCCCGATTTGGGATCTTTATAGTTTTCGCTGTAGTCCACACCCGTAGACATCTGAAGCAGGTTCTTCACCGTTGCATTGCGACAGCCGCTCTCGGATAGATAGGGCAAATATTTTGTGACAGGGTCCCCGATACTTTTGATCGCACCTTCCTCGACAGCTGCACCGATAAGGATAGAGACAATCGATTTAGACAATGACTGTGATACGAATCTCGAAGTCCGATCCGCTTCATGAAAATACCTTTCAAGCATGATTTGATTGTTGTGAAGGATCAGAAATCCAGTGACGAAATTTCTCTTGAAGTAGTCATCGAGTGAATAGTGGCTGTTGTGGAACACGTAATCAGTCGTCCACTCCCGGACCGGCTCACGCAATGGATATACGCGATCACCCTTTTTTATCCAGTCCGTGCGTAGGCCGAGACGGTCCATGTGGTGGAAATAATAGAAATTGTAGGGCTGTGCCATATAGCTGTACCTGCCCACAAGGAGGCCAGCCGGATTCATTTTGCTGATCTCGATCTTGCCCGGAGATTGTGCGAAAACACCCGGGCATAGCAGCAATCCTATGAAGACGATGCAGACTACTCGAAAAGTCCTGATCATTCAGAGTCCCTCCGTGGCTTCGGATCGCATCCTTTACTCCGCCTTCCTGTGAATGAGCCTGATTCTCCTGCTTTTAGAACTCCCATTCTCATTGGAGCGTATTCAGCCAGTCACATAATGCTGCCTTGAATGCGTCGTACTGCTCGCGGCGGATGCTGTGCCCAGCGCCTTTGATGTATACCCACTTAAACGGCGCTTTGGACTTCCAAAGTTTAGTCGCGTTTTCCGCCGTTTCTCTGGACACGATACCTTTTTCCGCGATGATGAGTAAGGTAGGGCACTCAATCCTGGTGACGATCTCTTCATAGGGGCGCGTATTGACACCAATCCTGTCAAAAAGGGCCTTGTCCCACAGTTTTCTGGAATTTGCCCAGGTTATTACTTCATCTTCCGACCAAGTCGGGTTGTCCTTGCGGCATCTGGCTTTTATGTCTTCCAGCGGCAGTTTGGCTACTTCTGTTTGATAGGCCCGTATTTCCTCGTGGTTTTTTCTGGCTGCTTCTGCGTTTTCCGGCTTTGGCGGAAACATGCCC
Organism: Acidobacteriota bacterium; assembly: GCA_050010475.1. Lineage (GTDB taxonomy): Bacteria > Acidobacteriota > UBA6911 > UBA6911 > UBA6911 > UBA6911. The sequence goes on from JBEKKY010000509.1 coordinate 1,683, forward strand.
CAGGCTGGGTCTTCCAGGATAATGGCTTTAGGCAGGGTAGGGTACTCCATCGCTAAATTACAGGTTGTCCCCGCACCCATGGAATGCCCCATAATTATCGGCCTTTTTAGCCCCAGTTCTTTGACCAGGCCAGCCGCCTGTTTCGTATGGTTTTCGAAAGAAAAATTTGGGCCTAATCTATCGGAAAGCCCGTGCCCTTGCGCGTCCGGCATGATGACGTCATATCGTTCCGCAAGTTCTTGCGCCGTCCGCCCCCAGCAAAGCCCGTCGTCTGTTGCGCCGTGCAGTAGCACAATAGGCGGTTTCTTCCCGCCCGAACGGTAGTAGTGGATTTTTATCCCATCGATTATGACATTGCCTTGAGGTAATACCGCCGGATCGGGAGTGGAAGCTCTCTTCAATGGTGAACCCCTCGCCGGCCACGACGCAGAGTTGGTGATTACCCTTAATTTGACTTGGTGTGTTTGTTGAAGAACTTGAACACATCCGGCATACTGCCCCCGATGATCCCGCCGTGATCCAGTCCGGGCAACGACTTGTACTCGACCTCGAAGTTTAGGCCCTTGAGTTGATCGGCCAACTGCTGCGAACCGGTAACCAGCGTGTCCTTGTCGCCAACGATGATCAACAGCGGCACGTTCTTGAGCTTCTGGTCCGCACTCCACTGGAAGCCGAAAGCGGCCGGAGCTAATCCAGCAACCGCAGCCCAAATCGTCGAGTACTTCTCACCCATATGCAACGCACCGCCGCCACCGAGAGAATGACCCATCAGATAGATGCGGTTGTCATCGACGTTGAATTCCTTCCGTGCCATTTCCAGAACATTCATCGCGTCCTGCTCGCTGAGTTCGGCAACTTTGGCCGGATCAGTCTCCTTTGTTCCGCCGGGCCCACCCCTCATACCCATGAACATGCCACGTCCGGGCTGACCATCGCGAGCCGCGCCGGTTCCCGGCTGAGGCCGAGGCGCCTGGCTATCGGTCGGGCTGGGCGCACCGACACGACCGATGGGACCACCCCGACTGCCGGGAGTGCCGCGTCCGCCCATTGGCATGCCGAACGAGCCGCTAGGGCTGTAGCCCATCGCACCCACGAGGATGTAACCGTTC
>JBEKKY010000510.1:0-3359 GCA_050010475.1 Acidobacteriota bacterium
ATCACGCCAGCCGCCAGAGCTGAAAGCGTGGATAAAGTTATGAGCGATATCAACACGCCCTCGGCCGTATCCTCGACCGGGTTTCCATAGCGTGCCGAGTCCAATGCAGCGGATAATGTTACGAAGGACAAATTCCACTCGTGAGCGGCAAGGTGCCTCCAGAACAGTGCCGCGGTGAGGAAGAAGGCGATGAGCATTACTACTGAAACAAGAAAACCGGTCGACACCTTAAGAGCGCGAATGGATTTCCAGGTTTGAATGAGAAATACAATGGGCATTCCCAAAAGGAACCAAATCCCGGACAAAAAACAGGCCATCCCTATCAACGGTGCAATGGCCGCCAGCGGTGAGAGGCTTTTCGGTGGCCTATGAGCTAAATGGTTGCGAATGCCGGAATAGACGCAATCCGCAATTATCTTCCATCTGCCGCCCGACTTCATATAAACGAGCGCATACTCCCACTGCTCTGTGATAGGCCTACCAGCGTGGCCATCCACTTTCATGACTAAGAGCCCGTGTCCCCAGCCCAGATCGCCGCCGTTGGAAATCTCAACCGTTTGCGGATCTGTTCTGATGATAAGCCCCGGTTGCGCAAAGGTGGTTCGCCAGGCCTTCCTAATGGCATCCCTTCCGCGTATGCTCGGGTCGCGCTCGTCATACAGCGCCGCATCATCAGCGTATAAGAAGACCAATTTGCCAAGGTCTTTTGCGACGAGTGCTTTGGAGGCTTCTATTTCCAGCTCACGGATTTTGCTTTCATCGTCAGCATGGTTATCCTTTGTCGGTCTTTTTGCACAGCCGCACATCCAGCTGAATAGAGCAACACAGCACACGAGCAGACGCAAGTGAGTCATAATTACGTTATCCCTATCTGTCAATGATCACCATTGCAGTAGCACGCTGTAGTGATTTGGGCGGCAGCAATTGCAGCTTTTCATTCACGTGCCAGTGTGAGGGATCGGACTTGTCGAATACGCCTTGAAGCAAAAAACACTCGCGGGCTTCCAAGCCCCCAAAATGCCTTGTCGTTTCGTTAAAAACGACATAATCCGTCGGGCCATGGAAAACTCCGTTCATGTTTTTCGCCGCCTCCGGTGAGACGGCTCCGAAGATGACGAGCAGGTGATCGGGATTCAACGGATTCGGACAGACGAAGATGGCTCCCACGTCTCGGCCTAAGCACTTCTTTTTCCCCACCACCACGCCGTCGGATTCGAATAGAAGCGGCAGTTGATCCCGCACCTTGCGAAAAAGACTGTGGTTCTCCGGAGAGCCATATATGTAAATCGTCCGCGTGCGGATGTCCTGTTCTGTCAACTCCAAGTCGCTCTTCAAGGCACGTACCGGATCAAGCGATGCTCGAAACCTCTGAAACAATGCCAGAAGGTATTGGCGTGTCTTCTCGTCTCCGGAAGGATATGTATAAAGCGGATCAGGGAGGCTAAATGCATGGTTAATCCCATTGCTATATATGCTGCGCGACCCGTATCCGGCCAAAAAGGGAACCGTCGCTACCGTAGAGAGAAGTCCCGCCTTTGAAATGTCCTGGAACTGCTTTTCGTCGTACCAATCCGCGGGTATTTCTTTTAGTTTTATTACTAGCCAGTAGCCTGCCAGAAGGCCATAGGGGATCAGGGTTAGAACGAAGAGGATTGGGAAAGTAAAATAAAGCAGCGGATGCACGATCGGCGTCACAAACGCGAGATTCGCAAAGAACAAACCGATAATCCCGCAGAAAATGCCGACGCTGTGAACCAGGGTAAACACAACTTCGTCTTTGACCGCCGTTTCATCAGTCCGGATTTTTTGCCGTCGAATAAAGGCCTGGATCAGGTTGGCAATAATGATAAGAAGCAACACCCCGCGAATTACACCGATCCGGTAGAGCACGCTCCACTCGCCCTCGGCTTGTCCATGTTTGGTATATTCGTCAAAAATGTCATGGATACAGGCCCAATCAGCCAATAGCATCACACATGAAAAAATGCTCGATATAAATGAAATGACGCCCAGCGCACTCGGTTTTCTGAAGTACCGAACCTGAGTGGCAATGGCAATAAAACAGATAATATGAGACAAAAGGAAAACGAGCAGGCCGAACCACACGAAGTTGCCTAGGCTCACATCCCGGGCCGTCAACAATTCGAAAGAGCGCGTCTTTGGGTGGAGAATGCCGAAGATGATAAATTCAGAAATGATCCATCCGATGGAGATGAGCGCGAATAAGAAGGCAAATCCGTTGGCAATCAAGAACCCTCTTTTCATATAGCCTCCGAATTTTTCTGGTCATCGTCCGTCAGGTAAAACACTTCCTCCACGCTTTTTCCAAAAAATCGTGCCAGTTTGAATGCCAGCAGCGCGGACGGAACAAACTTCCCTTTTTCAATGGAATGTATAGTAAGACGGGTAACTCCCACCGCATTGGCAAGAGCCTGCTGCGAGATTTCACCATGCTCGAAGCGGCAGCGCCTGACGTGATTCCCTAGTCTCAAGACATCCCTTTCGCGGGAAAAATGTATTATTTACTATATTTAATGCATATTTAACTATCCTCTATGTATAGCTAAATATGCATCGCTGTCAAGATTTTTTTGAATTTCACAAAACCGGTTTCTGCAATTGGGAAAGCAACTTGATCATCCTTAAAGGAGATAAGCCAAATAAAGCGCGGCGCGCCATTCCTCTCGCCGGGGGGCTTACCGGATCTATTGATGCGACACGAAGGGCGGGGATGAGGGAAGAAAGCAATGCCTAACAAAAGCAGCAGCGATGCAACTGCGGCCAGTATCTTCGCATCGGCACGGACGCCGAAAAGTAGACTCTTGATATAGCAGCCCGAGACCAGCGTGGCGGCAAAGCCTAACCGACCACCGAACCGCCAAAGCCCCTAAAAACTGGGAAAACTGGGGACGCTGCCCGGTTTTGGGAACACTCTTCTGATCATGCACGCCAACGCGGCGCAAAACTGGGCAGCGTCCCTCGTTTTTGGCGGTGGGCGAAAATTACGCGCACATGCGCGACACGGGATTGCTCCAATCGCTGTAGCGCGTGGATCCGCCGATGGCCCGCACCTGGAACATGTATGTCGTTCCAGGGGTGAGGCCGTCGATCGTCATCGACCGCGAGTTGGTGAACATGCCGGCGGTTTGCCAGGGACCGGGAGCGTTCTCCGCGCCGATAGCCGCGAATCGCACTTCGTAACACCTCGCATGCGCAATCGGCGTGACTTTCAACACCAGCTCGGTGCTGTTGCCGAAGCGAATGTTGAGAATTGAGGGATTCGCCAGAGGCGAACGCACGCGCGTGGTCACCGCCGCCTGAAAGCCGCTCGACAGGAGAACCGACAGATCGTTGCCGCA
>JBEKKY010000511.1:0-2646 GCA_050010475.1 Acidobacteriota bacterium
CTACACAGATGTAAGCGCCGGAAGCGCGAGGGTGAAAAAGGTAAGCATCTCCAATAATACCCTGATTGGCCCCGCAACCGCACTCGCAGGCTACCAGCTCATTCATATTATCGACGGCCCGCAGGATGTGTCGATCCATGACAATCATCTTATTGGGGGACGATTCGGAGTAGGGATAAGTCACGATAATGGTATTTATGGGAGCGGCCTGCAGATCACGAATAACAATTTTGATGGAAGTGTCACAAATGCAATCCTTGGAGGCGATCCCGGATTTATCTACTCCGGCAACATCCTAGAAACGCACGGCGGGGGAATTTCTGTCACGGGAGCCTTCATTACGGGCGGGACGATTTCGAACAATAGAATGACAGGATTTCCGGCAACGGGTGCTGCCATTGACATCGAACAATTGAGCCGGATTTCGGTGATCGGGAACGTAACTAAGAACTTTAAGGACGGGATCTTTCTGGACCGCTCGAGTTTCGTGCAGTTCGAGAACAACACGATCGACTCTCCGAGCCGGTACGGGATATACCTTCGTGACTCGGAGGGAAAAGGTGAAACGCACGATGTAATACTCCAGAGAAACGAAGTCATCGGCAAGGTGACGACAGCCTTCAGGCTGTACACTGATTCAACTATAAGCCGTATCAACTGGGACACTACGAACAGCCAAACGCGCGAAAAATAAACTGCCCGAAGTGAAAACGAAAAACGGGGACAGGCTACGCAATCCCCGAATTCACCATAGCTTTAATATGGGAATGTATCTGAAGAAATTGGGGATTGCCTGTCCCCGCTTTTTAATCTCGAATCTCGCATCTCGAATCATTCGCCCTTATCGGAGCACCCTTGTCTTTTCAATGGTGCTTCTTGTCTTCTTCAGCGTTCTGGAAGCGGCGACATCATCACTCTCGATACCTTTGTTCGACAAGGTGCTGGTCGGGAACGGTTCCCAGGATCTTGCTTCCATCCAGCGTTACCTCTCGTGGTTTCTCTCTCTCTTTCCCGGGAAAATTGTAGAGCAACTGTCATTAGCGTTGCTGATTTTAACTTTATTGAAAGGGGTTTCGCTCTATTACTCCAATTATTACATGAGCTATGTCGGCCAGAGCGTCGTTACGAATCTGCGCAACGAACTGTTCCATCATGTGACCGGCCAATCCATGGGATTTTTCTCTCTGAATTCCACAGGCCGACTCATGTCAAGGATGAGCGGCGATGTCGAACAGCTGCAGGAAGCGGTTTCGAATGTCCTGGGGGATTTCTTCAGAGAGGTCGTCGTCCTGATCGGTTTGGTTTGCCTGAATGTTTGGATTGATTGGAAACTTGCCGGCCTGTCGCTCATCATTGCCCCATTAGTGCTGGTGTGCACGCTTGCGATGGGAAAGCGCGTCCGGAGCGTCAGCTGGAAAGGGCGTGAGGACGCAGCAAACCTGAACGACCAGCTCCAGCAGTCGATAACAGGAATGCGGATCATCAAAGCTTTTGGAATGGAGCAGCATGAACAGAACCGGTTCCAGAAGAGCTCGCACAGGCTGTTTCGCAGCAACATGCGCGCCGCCGCCATCATGTTCATTAACCATCCTCTGATGGAATTTCTCGGCGTGCTCGCCTTCATTCCGCTCTTGGTCTATGCGCACAGGCGTATAGAGCACCACAGCCTGAGTCTTGGGATGTTTGGGGGCTCGCTGTTCACTCTGTTCAGGATGTACGATCCGATCCGAAAGCTCAGCCGTATCCACGTGCAGTTTCAACGTGCTCTTGCTTCCGGTTCCCGGATCCTGGAGCTGTTGGACGAACACATGGAGATAGAGAACCGGCCGAATGCCCGGATTCTGGAAGGGGTGTCCGAATCCATCGAGTTCAGGAATGTCTCTTTCGATTACGTCGATCAGAACGGCGAAACACGGGTCTTGAAAGATATCAATCTGAAAGTGAGGCGGAACCAGGTCATCGCGCTGGTCGGCAGCAGCGGATCGGGCAAAACCACGCTGGTCGGACTTATTCCGCGATTCTACGATCCGACATTGGGATCGGTCCTGATTGACGGCATGGATATCCGCGAGTACACACAGAGTTCTCTCCGCAAACAAATCGCAATCGTGACGCAGGAGACTTTTTTGTTCAACGATACCGTGCGAAGCAATATCAGTTACGGCGATACAAACGCTTCGGAAGAGAAAATAGTGGAGGCAGCCCGCGCGGCGCTGGCCGACGACTTTATCCTCAATTTTCCGATGAAGTATGAGACCCTGATCGGTGAGCGGGGCCAACGACTTTCCGGGGGCGAACGTCAGCGGATATCGATTGCACGGGCGCTGTTGAAGGACGCTCCCATTCTAATTCTGGACGAAGCTACCTCGGCCCTGGATTCCGAATCTGAAAAACTGGTCCAGCAGGCTCTCACAAACCTGATCCGGGACCGGACTACCTTTGTAATAGCCCATCGTCTATCCACAATTCGGGACGCAGACGTGATCGTGGTCATCGACCAGGGCAGAATCGTGGAATCGGGAACCCACGAAAGCCTGATGGCCCAGGATGGGCTGTACCGCAAGTTTTTCCGCCTCCAGACAGAAGAAGCCTATTCCAGTCCTGCCAAAGCGGTGGAAGCGGCGGAATAAATTCCAGATTCCATAT
>JBEKKY010000512.1:0-3686 GCA_050010475.1 Acidobacteriota bacterium
AAGCTTTGAGCAACCTATCCCGGATTTTGAGTGCGCCCCAGGTTGGATGATCCTGCTTGAGACTGAGAATAGTCTTTTCAACTTGGAAGGGCAGCTTGTTGGCCTACCGGTAAGGGGTACGGCTTCGATCCTCAAGCCCCTCAATTCCGATATCTTTGTATCGATTAAAGATCTTGTAGCCTGTTTTGCGGGAGATTCCAAACTCGCGGCAAACAGCCGCCATTTTCTCCCCATCGAGAAGTCTTGCCACTAATCGGAGATGTTCATCCATCTGTGAAGGACTTAATTTCCGTGATCGCGTCCAGAATGTCCCTGATTCGGCCTTTTCAATCTTTAGGCGCCACGCACGCACTCTCCCATTACATGCTCACGGATTCGAGGTTTAAGACTGTCGGGGGTACCCAGATCCACCTTACAGCCGAGGAGAGACTCAAGGTAGTCCTGCAACGCAAAAGACCGAAATATCCAATCGGCCGATCGAATTCCACTAGCAGGTCCACATCGCTGGTTGGACTGTCCTCATCACGGGCAACCGATCCAAAGCTCCAAGACGCAGACCCTTGTCAAAAGCATCCAGGCTTTTCAGGAGAATTCGCGGGTCTCGCCGCCAGGCGGCTGATCCCTGCAACATCCTGCTTTGTGTCGCATTCGGATCACTAACGTTGCGGAGCATGGCTACGAATGAGGAAATTTCGCATAACTCCCGTTCATTGGCTATTGACCCCATCTCTTTTCCTAAACAGAAAGCGCTGGTTTCCTCATAACTCAAATGAAGATCGAATACCTCGTCGGAATATCTTCGTTGATCATCTGCAGGCAGAAACTCCTCCACGATGTGCGCAATGTCAAGTAGATCTCTGATTCGTTCGGGAGGTTTCTCCTGATATGCAATCATTTTTAAAACAGCGATAACCGGGACGGGTGCAACCAATATTTCAAAATCGTCGGCAGGTCTGAACGGGACTCCATGCCTAAATGCAAGTCTCATCCCGACAAGGCTCATACTGAAACCACTTTTGGGCCAAACAAATCCTCCTTGACTGAGCGCAATCGAATCCGCCGGGATTATGTCAATATGGACAATTCCCGGAGCCAACCATCTTTGCTCGAGGTTGGGATCCTGGGACCAACCGGGAATATGGCTGAGGTCCGATGGATATTTATCGAGGGATACGGAAATAGATAAATCAAGATCATATGTCTGGCGCCAGTGCATGTCTATGAAGCAACCCAGCGCAGTAGCACCAATCAAAACAATCTTCTCCTGGTCCCAAATCTGACGTAGGGTCCTGAGCGCGTCCACTTGCTCTTCCGTTAGGACATGTGAATTCATAATCTCAAATGACGCTCTCGAATATCCATAGCCGTCTCTCGTGCACGCGGGTCACCGGTAGCCATAAGTTCGGCGAAGACTAATAACGGATGTACGGTTCTGGGCAGAATTCCTTCAAACGCTACTTTTGCCGGCGTACGATGGATAACAAAAGGACCATCCTTAGCCGGCAAAGCTTTCAGCCTTCTTGATAGATCACTTGTAGGATCGCTTACATGCAATACGGTTTCCTCACCACGATAATATTTTGTCATTCTCATCGCAGCTGCGCCGCCACCCCAAGCCCACATGACGGAATCACCTAGTTCCGCCTCGATCCTTTGCTCAAGTGCTTCAGGGTTTGCATCTGGGGTGCGAAACCTTCCGAAAATTAGTTTTGGTCTCAAAGTCTCATAACCGACCATCCATCGATCCAGTAAACCTCTCGGATTGAGGATTCTGCGCCCACTCAGTTCCGGACCAATAAACCCTTCCTTTTCCAACCGCGCTAGAGTTTCTGCAACTGTTGTTTTGCTTGCCGCCGCCACGTCGGCAAGAGTTCGCACGGGTGAATTAAGAATGTCTGGTTTTGCAAGAATTGTGAACAGAACGCGATATCCTGGTATCCCGATCCCCCTCCCTGAAGCCGGATCATTTGAAGCCGACAATTACCAGCCTTGTCGACATAGTTGATTCCATGCTCGCTTAAGTAGCGGCCGATTTTTCTGGGGACGTGAATGGCAAACAAAATCCAAGGCGTCTTGCTGGCTTTTTGGACCCGTGCGGCCAAGCCGTCTGCAAGAGCATAAGTCAAATGTGTTTTCTGCTCGTCAACATAAAATTCCCGATTGCCTTGCGGGGTTTTGATGTTTAGGAGCGCATCGGCTTCATATGTGCTCATCCCATTTTTGATGAAAGGCCGGATCTGGCCGATAGTTGCGTTCTTGACGAATGGCAACTCCCGGAGATGTCGAATGTATGGTTCCCAATGGTTTTCCATGTCCGGAATAATACCTTGTCCCTTACTAAAGGACAAGCTAGAAAAGCGGACAAGAGGCCAAAGCCTATCTTTTCCACGGATGCCCTGGCATATATACTAGAGTATCTATTTGGCCCTTCGGGCCTAACTGCGGAATCGAGGCTAAGCGCCACTCACCGCGAACATTTCACACAAGCCGCATCAACATCAAGGGCGTCCTTATCGAGATTGTCCGCCGCAGCCCCCGGCGAAAACGTTGGATTGAGCGGCATCACTAGTAAAGAATGCTTTACTTTCAAGTTCTGTTAGTAAAGAATACTTTCCTAGTGAGTCGATCTGGGTAAGAGGACTTTCCTGGGAGGCGATTATGGTCAGAATAGTCGGGACCTACGAGCAAACCAGCACTGCCGGTGAAACCGTAAATGCTTTTGTGCCGGCGCCACTTCCTCCAAGCAACCCTCCGCTCCATATGAACGCTGAACTCTCCGGATTGTTGCAGAGTGCCGAGGCGGGTGTTTCCAGGCTGAAGCTTGCCGGATCTATGATTCCATCTCTCGATTGGCTTCTCTATTCTTTTGTTCGCAAAGAAGCCGTGGTCTCTTCTCAGATCGAGGGCACGCAATCAACCCTGGTGGACCTGCTTATGTACGAGGCTGCCGGGAAAGAAGACGCCGTGGACGATGGCGATGTCATACAAGTCTGCAACTACGTCGATGCACTCCATTATGCGCGCAAGCAGATGCGCAGTAAAAATGGACTGCCATTATCAGTGCGGCTCCTTAATGAGGCACATCGACGTTTACTAAAAAATGTCCCCGGTGCTGATCGGACCCCAGGAGAGATCCGGCGCAGCCAGAACTGGATCGGCGGAACTCGCCCCGGGAATGCAGTCTATGTACCGCCGCCCCCACATTTGCTGAACGATTTGCTTGGTTCCCTGGGAAAATACATCCATGCAGAAGATTCGCTGCATCCGCTGGTTCGAGCGGGCCTGTTGCATGTGCAGTTCGAAACCATGCATCCTTACCTGGATGGGAATGGCCGCATCGGCAGGCTCCTGATTACATTGCTCCTGGAGCATTGGAAGGTCTTGGACTCCCCGCTGCTCTACCTGAGCCTATATTTCAAACGCCATCGTGCCGAGTACTACCGCCGGCTGGATGCCGTCCGGACAGATGGTGATTTTGAAGGCTGGCTGAAGTATTTCCTGGAAGGAGTGGCCGTTATCGCCGACGAAACCCTGGCGACGACACAGAAGCTCTTTACGCAGATAAGTGCGGATCGGACCAAAGTACTCTCGGGTCGCTCTACCTCTGTGGCCGGCATTCGTCTGTTTGAGCTATTGCCCGCTCATCCGATTATCACCGTGGCCGAAGCTGTGAAGCTGCTCAAAAC
>JBEKKY010000513.1:0-2600 GCA_050010475.1 Acidobacteriota bacterium
ACTTCGCGGAAAGTCAGCTTGTCCCACTGATCCATCGGCAACGGATGCGATTCTATTTTCTTTCCCGGTCCCAGGACTCCGAGATCATAGAGGTATTTGATATACCAGCCCATCCCCGGTTCCATGGGTACAATCCCCTTGAACGGTGCGGGAGCGTTGGGCATCTTTGCCTCCAGGGCGCCGCCGAATTTGGTACACCACGTGCAGATGCCCCATTTGATGGCTATGTCAGCGCCACCCATCTGATTGCCCATGAACCAGTACTGATCCGCACACATGGATTCACCGCCATAATAGGAATTTCTCTTCCGGTCGGGATTAACGCACGGCATACAGCAGGATGCGCCTGCCTGTACCATTCCCCTTCCGTACTTCTGCATGTGCTCAATTCGCAGATCTACAATTCCTTTGGGATCCGCTGCCTGAATACTGCCCGTGCCGATGACGCTGATGGCCTTGAGGTTTTTTGAACCAAAGACCCCTCCAAATCCGCCTGTACGGGCGCTGACGCCGCTGCCGTGTATGAGCGAAGCGACTCTTGACATCGATTCGCCAACCGGGCCGATACAAACGATCTGCGGTCTGGCCGTTGTGTTTGCATCTCCAACTTTGTGCCATTCTTCGCCGAATCTGGTTCGCCCTGCAACTGCAGATAAGATCTGCCCCTGTGTCTCGTAGGTGTTCAGGCCCCATAGCATCTTGGCGTCTTCGATCGTTACCTTGTCATTAATGATATTGATCCAGACCGGCCTTTCCGCTTTGCCCTGAACAACCACGCCATCCCAGCCGGCTTGCTTCAACATGGTGCCGAATCTGCCGCCAAGACTGGACCGATGGAACAACGGAGTGGGAAAGGGCTCCGGAGCTATGGCACAGACACTAGTTCTTCCCGAGCCGGGAGCGCCTGTAGCCGCCAACGGACCTGTCATCAAGGAAATCACATTCCTGGGATCAAACGCATCCTGCAGATCCCAATCGCCCGGCGCAACGGCCAGGTCCCAAAAAATCGCGGCGCCCATCCCGACGCCGCCCGCATACTCTTCGTATTTCGCGGTGTCGATGGTGCTGGTTGATTTCGCCGTTAGATTGACCAGCAGTATTTTTCCTGCATATCCGTTTGCCATATCTATGCTCCTCCTGTTTTCGCTGCTGGTTTTGGAGCTCCACCGGGAGGTCCAAACTGTTTCGGGGCTGGCGCAAGATTAACGTCGTATCCGTTGATGTCCTGCTGCGAAGGCGCTTCGGCGACCAATTTGAGAGCCTTGGCTGCACAAGTTTCAACGCAGGCTTGCTTCCCACTCGGTCCGCCTTTCTGGCTCCAGTAGGGCGCATCCGCGCATAGATCGCATTTGGTCGATTTGTTCTTCACCGGGTTCCAGACAGTCCGGTGCGGTCTTTGCGGACAGGATCGGATGCAAGTCTGGCATCCGATGCATTTCGATTGGTCGATCCTTCTTATGTTGCCGTTCTTCTCGTCCACAAAACAGGCCCCCACCGGGCAATTCTGCACGCATAACGGCGAAACGCATTGCCGGCAGACCGACATCACGACGTCATAAGGATATTTTGTAAAGGAAGGAGCATCCCGAATAATCTGTATTCTGGACAGTGATGGATTCGCCTCGCCTTCGTGAGTCATTGAGCAGGCAAACATGCAGCTCTGACATCCAAGACATAACCTGCTGTCATAGACGATATACCCGGTCGATGCCGGATATGAAACGTTTGCCGCCGATGCTGCCTGCGCGAAAGCCATTGATTCTGGCGCGCACACCGCAACCGCGCCGGCGGCAATAGCCGCGCTGCTGCCCATGAGAAAATCGCGCCTTCGAACTTTTCTCTTTTTCCTTTCGGCCTTTTCGGATTCAGCCATAAAGCATTCTCCTTTGTTTTTCTTGATCGAACACAATCTCACCGGAGTGTACGGCGAATACCCGCCCACTTGATTTTCCAGGTAACCTGTTCAACTCCCGTGTGCCTGACATTCTACTGCAAATGAGGGCGAAACTAATCCTATAAATTAACAGATATTTATTGACAATAAGTAATTATTTGTAATTATAGGTTCTTTTAATTCTGGAGAGACCTATGGAATCGAAAAGACAGAAGCTATTGGTGTGGGCTGTAGTGTTTTTCCTGGCGGCATTTTTTGTTTCTATAAATGCGTCATTGCACGCGCAGACAAAGCAACTCCTTGCATGGTCCAACGACCTCAACTATCTGCAGAACGCATCCAGCGATGAGCTGACAGAGCAGAAGGCAGCGGTTGTGCAGATTCGAACCGGGGTCGAATTCTGGATTAAGATGCACCCGGATTCGAAGATCGAATTGAAGGAGGCGCCACCTCAGCCATGGGGCGTTGAAGAAATTCGCAATCAGGTATCATCGCTCCGCACGGCTGTTCAATCCATGCTGGCGGAAGATCGTCCCTTCAACTTAGGTTCGACCGAGGTCAGCGTAACGGCCGAGGCATCACCAATATCTCCTGTTGCCGATACTCTCGAGCGAAGCGAAATTGTGAATCAGGAAGACGTAAACGTCGCCTCAGCGCTTGACGCCCTGCCGGGGGTTGAGCTTGACCACGCGACCAACAATCGCAA
>JBEKKY010000514.1:0-3229 GCA_050010475.1 Acidobacteriota bacterium
CCGCGCTGCCCTTGACCAACTTCAAACCGCCATCGAAAGGATCTACGCGGATGCCGATATCCAGGCCGCTTAAAAAACTTGCTTCATGTTTGACGATGTCACCTTTAGAAGATGTCTAGGTAAAAGCCGTCAGCTATCAGCGTTCGGCTAATACTTTTTTGCTGACAGCTGATGACTGATAGCTGAAGGCTCCTAGTGATACCGAGCTTTCTCATCGGGCTCGACATCCGGGTCTGGAAGATTGATCTCCTGAATCAGGTCGCGTAGAGCCTGTGGATCCATCGAATTGGCGTGTTCAGCGGCCGGGAAACGCCGTTCTTTTACGTCAGAGATGTATTGCTGGAATGCGCGCTGCATTTCCGAAAAGAGGTCGGCATATTTCTTGACAAAGCTTGGGGTAAACCGATCGAAAAGGCCCAGCAGGTCATGGGTGACCAGAATTTGACCGTCGCATCCACTCCCCGCGCCGATGCCAATGACAGGGATGGAGAGCCGCTGCGTAATCAGCTGGGATACTTCCACCGGAATCGATTCCAGAACCAGCGCGTAGCAACCCGCATCTTCCAGAATCAGAGAGTCTTCGATCAAGGTTTTGGCAGACTCGGCAGATTTTGCCTGGACCTTCCATCCGCCCAACTGATGAACACTTTGGGGCGTCAATCCCAGATGCCCCATGACCGGTATGCCTGCGGAAACGATGGCCTTGATCGCCGGAGTGCGCTCCCGACCTCCCTCGAGCTTCACCGCATCCATCCCTCCCTTTTGAAGAAGGCTTCCGGCATTCCTTAAGGCCTCCGCAGTCGAGACCTGATAGGACATGAATGGCATATCCGCAACCAAGTGCGCGCGCGACGCTCCCCGCGCTACCGCGCGACAGTGGTGAAGCATATCCTGCATCGTCACCGGCAGAGTGGTTTCGTAACCCAGCACGACCATGCCGAGGGAATCTCCAACCAGGATGCCGTCGATTCCCGAGCGGTCAAGCGCAGCGGCAGTTGGAAAATCGTATGCCGTTAAAAAAGTGATTGGCTCCATCCTCAATTTCTTTGACTGCAGTGTATGGATGCTGACTTTTCCCCCGGAAGGGGATGAATTCGGAAGGGTGGACATGGCTATCTTCTCCATGAATTCGAGTAAGATGCCTGCTTTATGGAATCGCTGTGTACAGGCACTTGCCGTCTCGGTCCGACTGGATCCAAGCGGCGCTTAGTATTGTATTCAACTGGACTTGTTTTTAGAAGGCCCAATTACAATAACGTTCGCCGCTGTCCGTTCCCCGTTCCCCGCTGGATTACCGTGATCGGTATCGGAATCGGGATCGCAATCGCTATCGCGATCGGTATCGGAATCGGGATCGCAATCGCTATCGCGATCGTGAATTGATCGGTTGATATTAAAAGGCATTGTGCGCAGTTCAGAGCTTTTAAACGGGGAACGGATAGCGGGGAACCTTTCTGTGATATGGTAGAGTTTAAGCCAGGAGCGAGTCATGAAGGCGCTGATAAAAAAGGAAGCGAAACCCGGTTTGTGGCTGGAGGACATACCGGAGCCTGAGATCGGAATTAACGACGTTCTCATTCGCGTGGATCGCACCGGGATCTGCGGCACGGACCTTCATCGAATGTCGCAGGCTTTCATCCGGGCAATATCGTCAGCGCCGAGGGACACGTTGTGTGCGGCCGCTGCCGGAATTGCCTGGCCGGCCGCCGCCATCTCTGTAAAGACACCCGAGGGATCGGAGTCAACCGACCCGGCGCCTTCGCGGAATACATATCGGTACCGGTCACAAATGTTTGGCTGCACAAAGATACCATTGACCGCGACGTTGCATCCATTTTTGATCCTTTTGGCAATGCAGTTCACACGGCGCTTTCGTTTGATGTCCTGGGAGAAGACGTCCTCATCACCGGAGCGGGCCCGATCGGGATCATGGCGGCGGCAGTCGTCAAGCATGCCGGCGCAAGGTTTGTCGTTATCACGGACGTGAATGAATATCGCCTGGATCTGGCCAGACGCATGGGGGTCACACACGCTCTGAATGTCAAAAACGGCAGGATCCGCGATGTGCAGAACCGGTTAGGAATGAAAGAGGGATTTGATGTAGGGCTCGAGATGTCGGGTAATTCCTCCGCATTTCGAGAAATGATCGAGAACATGTGCCACGGCGGCAAAATCGCATTGCTCGGGATTCCATCGCAATCCATCGACATAAACTGGAACACTGTTATTTTCAACATGCTCACGATCAAGGGAATTTATGGGCGCGAGATGTATGAGACCTGGTACAAGATGACGGTAATGCTGGAAAGCGATCTTGATATCAAGCCTGTCATCACCCATCGCTTCCATTACACGGACTTCGAGAAGGGTTTCGAAGTCATGCGCACCGGTCAATCCGGCAAAGTGGTTCTCAACTGGCGCTAACAGACACCGGAAGGCTGTTCCTCTGCTTGGTTTTCCAACTCCAGAGTCGTTGAGGCACGGGTTTCGAGAAACGCGCTACGAACGGAAGCACTGGAAGAACGGCGCGAAAAATCTGCCGCAAAATTTTTCCTGGTGAACTGTTGTCAATGGATTGACAATGGCCGCTGATGTTGTTAGGTTAATGCCCACGCCATTTTGCTCCTCAGTAGCTCAATGGTAGAGCATTCGGCTGTTAACCGAAGGGTTGTAGGTTCGAGTCCTACCTGAGGAGCCAGTAAATCCCATAAACTATTGCACATACAAGACATTCGCGAACAAGACCGGATTCGCCCGCCGGTTCATCCACCATTTTTTATTGGACGTTATCCGACAAAAGACCTCTGGAAGGAGTCCTTTCCAGGAAGATTCGACTTTCAGGTAGCAACTGATTTCGCCGCCGCGTAGAGTGTTTTTGACTTGAAAACAAAATCCCTATAATTAAACAAAAATCAAAAATGACTCAGGGTAGTTCCGAGATATCAAGCACGCAATGGCTCTCTGACATCGGCAGTATCGCATCGATTATTGCCCTGGCGCTGACAGTTTGGGTTGCTATTGGAGTTCGTCGCATTAAAATGAGGTTTTCGATTACTGCCCGAGTCCCCGAACTGGCAAAGCAGATGAAACAGCATGCCGCAAGGCTATCGGAGTTTCTAAATGATCCCGTAACATTTCAGAATCAGCTTTCTGAGGAGCTTGTGTTGGCTGAGGTCACCATACGATCTCTAAAAGAAAAACTATCAGGACATCCTCGCAGAATCACTGC
>JBEKKY010000515.1:0-3362 GCA_050010475.1 Acidobacteriota bacterium
TCATTTCGCGCCCCAGGCCTCGGAGCGTCCCTTCGATTTCGCGCATATATCGGATTTTTTCTGCCAGATACATATTCCATCCCTTATCACAGAATGGCATATTTTATATTGCTATTTGTAATATCTGTCAAGAGGGAAATTTTCCCGCGGTAGAAATCCCCAAAGGCTTCAAGGCCGTATGCCATGGAAGCTCATCTCCTTCTCGTAAGGTTTCGGCAGTTGCCTAACCCGCTCTCAAGATAGGATGAAGGAACTCTGTTTTATTTTGCAAATTCCTTGAAAAGCGCCATAATATTCACGCTTTATACCCCACGACGCGCAAACTTAGGACCTGTCAATGAATAACGCTTGCATTTTGCTGCTGGCCCCCAGGCCCGCTGGCGAGGCGCGAGCGCCAAAATACAAACGGTATTCACTGACAAGTCCTAAGCTCTGCATCAGGAAAAAGGGAGGAAGCTTATGAAGCGTCATCAAATGGCGAATGTGGAAGAATCCAGTTTCCCATTTCGATACAGATTTGGTTTTGGGGCGTGCAAGATCTTGGTGCGTGTGTTCCTTGCAGTGCTGGCTTTGATCCTGCTCCTCAACCCACTTGCCGGCCAGGGTGTTCGGGATGGGCAAATCGTACAGCGCGACATCCAACCTGCCTACATGCTTCATGGACATCCGCGCATCGGAACAGTCTTCCCAGCCTGATACGGGAGTTGAATTTGCACCCGACAGAATCCTTGTGGCGTTTCAGGCCGGCATCTCTCCAAACGAAAAACAGGCAATTTTAAGTCAAGCTTCGGGCCAGCTACAGCTTGCTCCGGATTCTGCAAATCCCTTTTTTGACGTTGTTCAAATTACCGAGACAGGAGTTGCTGCCAATGGTGTGATTGCTCAGCTCAGAAATGATCCGCGCGTGCGAGTGGCAGAGCCGGATTATATCGTTCATGTGTTGGATACCATTCCCAACGATCCGTATTTCCCAAACCTGTGGAGCCTTAGAAATACCGGCCAAGGAACTTACGGTTCAACAACGTGTACGACATGCTCAAAGCCGGGAGCCGACATATCGGCCACCAAAGCGTGGGATCTGACCACAGGCAGCGACCAAGTCGTGGTCGCTGTGATCGACACCGGCGTTGACTATACCCACCCCGACCTGGCCGCGAATATACTGCGCGACAGCTCCAATAAGGTTATCGGCTATGATTACGCCAACAAGGACGATGACCCGATGGACGATTATGGCCACGGGACCCATTGTGCCGGAACGATTGGCGCTGTGGGAAACAACGGAACAGGTGTGGCGGGCGTTAACTGGACGGTGAAGATCATGCCCTTGAAGTTCCTGAATGCTTCAGGGTCCGGCACCACTTCTGATGCCATCTCCAGCGTCGATTTCGCCATAGCCCATGGTGCCCATATCCTCAGCAACAGTTGGGGTGGAGGAGGCTACAGCCAGCTCCTTCTCGAAGCCATTCTGCGGGCGCAGAAGGCGGGAATTCTTTTTGTCGCCGCAGCCGGAAATTCGGCGGCAAATCTGGATTCAGGGGGCTTTTATCCGGCAGGTTACAACGTGTACGCCTCCAACGTCATCGCCGTTGCTGCGACGGATTCCAACGATCTTCTTGCCTCGTATTCCAATTACGGTCCCCAAACATGCGATATCGCAGCTCCCGGAGATATGATCTATAGTACCCTGCCGACGGGAAGTTGCCCTTTATGCAGCTCCTCGGGAAGCGCTGTATCCAAATGCATCGTTAACGCAACTCCGTGCACGCCTGCTGTATGCGGTGGACCATCCTGCTGATGTTGTAGGTTACACCCGTTCAGGCCGCTTGAACGTCTTTAAAGCTTTGCAATCGGACACGGTTCCCCCGGGCGCGCCTTCAAATTTTTCCATCACCCAGGCCTCTGGAACGGGACTAAGACTAAGTTGGACTGCGGCGGGAGACGACAACCTCACCGGCACGGTTAGTTCTTATCAAATATTCTATAACACAATCTCTGATTTGAGCACTGCCACGATGGTAGAGCCAAAGATGACACCAGGCCCTCCCGGAACACAGGAAACCTTCGATTTGACCGGACTGACGCCGAATACCACCTATTACGTCAGCTTGTGCGCGGTTGACAAAGTCGGGAATGTGTCACCACTGGTTGCAGCCACTCCTGTCATGACGGGCGGCGCTTCCTTTTTTGATGGTGCCGAATCTACGCCATATTTTACCAACCCATATCCATCCAATTATCCATCATGGACGGTGACAACCGACCACGCCCATACCGGCCAGCATTCATACGAGAGTCCTGCCAATGTTCCGGCAAGCACACCTGCATATTTGACCAGTGTTTTTACCGTTAGCGGTCCGAGTTATTTGACATTTTGGGCAAAAACGGACCTAGATGCATCCAATGATTATTTGTATTGCATAATTCAGGACATGAGTACGGGAAATATAAGTTTTAGCTTTAACTTTATTGGCCAGGGATCCACCGACTGGACTCGTTATCGGTACGACCTGAGTTCGTATAACGGCCATGAAATAGAGGTCGAGTTTTATGTATACAGGGGGAGTTCGAGCACGAGTTCATCAACCCATCGCGCATGGATTGATGATATAGCGATCGTGCAATTGACAAAGGGCTGGATGGATGACGTCGAGGGAGCGGCGCAGTTCACGGGCTTTCCTCCTTGGGCCATTACGACAGAAACAAGCGCGAGCCCGGCTCATTCATGGTCCGACAGCCCGAATTCGAACTATGCAAACAATCTGCGCCTGCCGTTGATGCAGAATTCAAGCGTCGTTCCGCCCAGCAACCTTGGCTCCTTAAGCCTGGTCTTCAAGGCAAAAGTCGATCTCGAGGCGGACCGGGATTATCTCTATGTATACGCCTCGCCCGATGATGGTTCGAATTGGCAGTATCTCGGGTCGATCACGGGAACCTCGGACTGGAGTACGTATTCCTATGGTCTCCCCGGCTGGAAAAAAGTGCGGGCATTGTTTTACCTGTCGACCAATGAGGCCGTCACGCGGGACGGCGTTCACATTGACGACATCGGAGTATGGGGCGAACCCTTCACGGCGGCCACGCTTGTTCCGGCCAGCAGCTCTGTAGGTTTGCGTGTTTCCGCTGGAGGAGCAAGCACTGCTTTTACGAGCGGCAGCTCTGGGGCGATCCAGGTCGGTTATGCAACGGGCGTCGTCAGCTCGGGAGACATGCCGTATGGAACAGCGGTGTTCAGTCTGAAATCGAATGGAGTGACGATCTGTGAAACAGGCGTTCCGGCATCACCCCCTGCAACCTCAG
This sequence comes from Acidobacteriota bacterium, assembly GCA_050010475.1. Lineage (GTDB taxonomy): Bacteria > Acidobacteriota > UBA6911 > UBA6911 > UBA6911 > UBA6911. The sequence continues at coordinate 3,301 of JBEKKY010000515.1, forward strand.
CGCGGATCTTCATTGATTATCGCAAGGGTGCGAATGCGATTCCCGGAAGAGCCAGTTCGGGC
>JBEKKY010000516.1:0-3349 GCA_050010475.1 Acidobacteriota bacterium
AATGGAGACAACGACCAGGTCCGCCATATTACGGGCCGTCTGAACGAGGCTGAGATGTCCGGGAGTAATTGCTCCGGAAGCCGGGACCAAGCCGACTTTCACATCAGTGACAAGAGTTTTGGCGCTGATTGAAGACATCCGGGAGACGCGGTTGATTATTTCCATGCGGGAAAATCATACAGCGAAAAACGCCACGGATTCCACGGATTATGTAAGTTTTTATTGAGCATATGTCTCTCGAGAGGCTGTCTCAAAAAAACATGTGCGGACGGGTCTCCAGACCCGTCCGATTTCTCAGTCCTATGATCGCTCGAGCGGGACGGCTCTCCAGAGCCGTCCCCACATGTTTAAATAGAGGTTGTGCGCTTTCGTTTGGTTGCGGCTATTGGCCGCGCTGGGGAATCCGTAGCATCTTTCTTCAAAACTTGAGAAGTATCCGGGCATGTGTCCAGCAGCAGTCGAATCGATTTCCGCAAGACGGGATGGATTACATCCGGCGCAATCTGCGCCAACGGTTCCAGCACAAACCTGCGTTCCGCCATCCGTGGATGAGGAATGGTCAGGCCTGCATCATTCACCACAAGATCCCCGTACAGGAGAATATCCAAATCGAGAGTCCGCGGGGCGTTTGGAAAAGTCCGAATTCTCCCTTCGGACTCCTCAATCGTTTTGCAGAGATTCAGCAATTTCAAAGGGGCAAGCTCGGTTTCAACCTCGACTGCAATGTTCAGGAACCACGGCTGATTCAGATACCCGACAGGTTCCGTCTCGAAATACGAGGATACTTTTCTCACAACGGTTCCCGATGCGAGAGACTTCAGAGCAGACTCCAGGTTCGCGTTTCGATCCCCGAGGTTTGATCCCGCTGAGATATAGGCTTTCTGAGATCCCATTCTGGCGCCTGGCTTCTCGCTTCCGGCTTCTCGGAATTAAAACAAACTTTCCGGGCGCTTCAAATTCCCGAAGTTGCCGATTCCCTTCAGCATGAAAGAAAAGCTGAACTTCGATTCGATTCGAAGCCCAAGATCGAACTGATCGAATTCCACGGCGACGCCGCAGCAATTCCATGTGTAATTCACACGCGTGTTGCTGTTCAGCCATTGTCCGGTTTTGAGATTGTAGCTGACAGTGAAGCTGGATGCGAACCCCTGCTGCCGCGGGGAGCTATATCCGATTTGCCCCTGGATGTGGTTTGCGGCGAGCATGTTCGGTTGCAGGTCCTGGTTTCTGAAGTAAGTTGCCGAGATTACAAATTTTGCCTGGTGCCAGGATGAGGACAGGCTCTCATCACGCAACTGCTGAAGCCTGGTGTCGTAATCCACTCTTACGTCGTTATGAATGCCGTTTTGGGGGGACACCTCAAGGATGGCGCTGACGGGCGCCAGATTGCTCAAGGTTCCCGTCTGGTAGAAGCCGGTCACGGTATCCAATGGATAAAAAGAATTGGGCTGCTCAGGACGGAAAGCGCCGCCGAAAGTCGGATCGAAGTAGTACTTCTGGACAAGCGCAAAAGACATGAATTCCTGATTTTCATTAGTGCCCGTCCCGGTGGTGCGATTTCTGAAGAAACGATTCACGATCCCATATTCAATCTCGTTCGTATCGGCAATGGCGTCCTGCTCATCAAAACGGATAGTTTTGTCGAAGTCGCTGATTCCATGAATCCAGCGATAGGTTATATAAGGTTCTATGGTGTGCTGCATTTTTCCGAGCCATGGAAATGAAACATTCCCCTCCAGGATCGGCATCCTCAACTCCAGGTTCAAATCGGTATACCGATGAAATGCGTCTCCATCTGGCTGTCCGTTCGGGATATTCCATCCAAGGATGTTCGAAAGCTGAGGATGAGGGGCGAGTTCCCGAGAGGCGTTCCCAGTGACAGGAACTCCACAGATGGAACCTTCCTGATGACAAGCGAACGGATTGGAAACAGAACTTCCTGGCGTTCAAACGCGATATTTGTCGAAAGGCTGTCGTGATCCCTCGTTAAAAATGCTGTGGCCAGTTCCTGCGGAACCGTCGCCGCACGGAAGGTATCTGAAAATGCCTGCTGGAAGGTGAAGCTGGATGTGATGTTTACCCTTGCCACCGCCCGCCAGTCATCCTTAAGCTGCGACACGCCGTCAACGGTAAGCTGCGCTCCGCCCTGATTCAGCTTATCGTTAATGCCATAAGCCTCAACGTAAAAGTGAGTCTCCGGATTAGGGTTCGCCCTGAAAATGCCTCCGATCGCCAATCCCCGAAGGGTGAAATAATCGCCATAAACTGTAGCGTCCGCGCTTTTCCCGAGTGTCTGGTAGTAAGCGTCGCTCAGAACACGGCCTTTAGAGGTTGAGGTCCCGGTGTGAAACGGCGTAAAACCGCTGCTGCGCTCCTTCTTTTCCATCGGCAACACGAGATAGGGAGCGTAAAAAACAGGGATGCCCTTGATCCTGAATACTGTATTGTGCAAGCGGGCCGTGTGATCGACCCGGATGTCCATCCTGGAGGCCTGGAAAACCCACTTGGGCCGTTTTTCCTGGCAAGACGTTACAAATGAATCTTCCACCGTGTAGGTGTCCGGGCCGGTCTTTAGAATGGTATGACCTTTAATTGAAAACTGCCGGTCGGTGTAGCCCGAGGCGTCATAAAAAACTCCTGTTTGGGAGTTGAAGTTAAACTCAGCCCGGGAACAGGCCAACCATTGATCCTTTTGACTGAAGCGAACATGCCCGACTATGAAGCCCTCTCGAGTGTCCATGTCGTACTGGGCCTCATCGCCTGTTGCAATCATATCCTGGAAAGTGATCTTTACATGTCCTTCGGCGCGGTAACGCGTTTGGGTAATTCTGCTTTGGGAATCCGAAAGCAATATCACAGTCCCATCCCGATATTTAATTTCGGTGCGGATCTGCTCTTTATTGCTGTCTTGAGCCGGCATTGACATCGCCGGATTTGTCAGCGCTAGAGCAAGAATAAATGCCAGGAGTAAGATAGTGGGCAGCCGGCAGTGGGCAGTCGGCAGGGAATAATTCCATCCTGTCGGATCCGATATAGCTGCCATGGTTCTCCTAATTCCAAATGCGGACAATCATATTTATGTATAGTCGGCCAATAAGTTTGTACACCTTTTCGCCAAAAAGGATCACCAAAAAGGATCACCTAAAAAACGTTTACGCGTTTACGGGTTTACGCGTTTTGAACCCGTAAACCCGTAAACGCGTAAACGCGTAAACCCCAAAACGAAAAGGACACTAAAGCTACTTGACATCAGATAACGCAGATATTAAATAGCTCCTTCTAATTTGTAAGGAGGATATCTATGCCCGGCAAGCAATTGATTTTCAGTGAAGATGCACGAAGCGTGATC